>NZ_JBEZLR010000035.1:0-85395 GCF_040652275.1 Streptomyces sp. NPDC048275 | reverse complement strand
AAGCCCGGTTCGCCTGCCGGTCCTGCGGATTCGTTGATCACGCGGACCGCAACTCGTCCCACAACATCGCCCACCGCGGGTGGATGGCGTGGGTCCGCGGGGCCCAGTCAGCGGTCCCTGAACTCACGCTCATCGCGTGAGTTCTGGACGTGGCCGGACCCATCACCGCCAGTGATGGTCACGAGCCGCAAGCCCGGGAATTCATTCCCGGGTCGTTGACACGCCGCACCATCCGCCCCGTCCGTCAGACCTCGCCGAGCAGCGTCATCTCCGCCCAGATCGTCTTGCCGTCGGTCGTGTGGCGGCTGCCCCAGCGCTGGGTGAGCTGGGCGACCAGCAGCAGCCCGCGCCCGCCCTCGTCGAAGGTCTTGGCCCGGCGTAGATGCGGCGCGGTGTGGCTGCTGTCGGAGACCTCGCAGATCAGGGTCACGGCGTTGTGGATGAGCCGCAGCCGTATGGGCGGCTCGCCGTACCGGATAGCGTTGGTGACCAGTTCGCTCACCACGAGTTCGGCGGTGAACGTCGCCCCGCTCAGCGCCCAGGCGTCCAGCTGGTCCACGACCTGCTTGCGGATCGGCGCGACCAGGGCGGGGTCCGCGGGGATGTCCCAGGTCGCCACCTGCGAGGGGTCCAGCCCGCGGGTGCGGGCGACCAGCAGCGCGACGTCGTCCTGGGCCCCGCCGACGGGCAGCAGGGCCTGGAGGATCGCGTGGCACGCGCCTTCCAGGGAGTCCGCGGACCATGCCAGGGCGTGGTGCAGCAGCTGCTGGCTGGTGTCGAGGTCCCGCCCGCGGGTCTCGATCAGACCGTCGGTGTAGAGGGCGAGCACCGTGCCCTCATGAAGGGTGAGCTCGACGGACTCGAACGGCAGCCCGCCCAGGCCCAGCGGCGGTCCGGCCGGGACGTCGATCTCCCTGGGCGGTCCGCCCGGCGGGAGAATGACGGGCGGTGGATGCCCGGCCCGGGCGAGGGTGCAGCGCCGCGACACCGGGTCGTACACCGCGTACAGGCAGGTCGCGCCGACTTCGCCGGTGATGCCCTCGGCTCCGGCCTCGGTGGACAGCCGTAGCACGAGGTCGTCCAGGTGGGTGAGCAGCTCGTCCGGGGCCAGGTCGATGTCGGCGAGCGTACGGACGGCCGTGCGCAGCCGTCCCATGGTCGCGGAGGCCTGGATGCCATGCCCGACGACATCGCCGACGACCATGGCGACACGCATCCCGGACAGCGGGATCACGTCGAACCAGTCGCCGCCCACCCCGGCTCGCGCCGCCGGAAGGTAGCGCGAGGCCGCTTCCAGTGCGGCCGTCCGGGGCAGCGACTGGGGGAGCAGGCTGCGCTGAAGGGCGAGCGCGGTCTCGCGCTCCCGGGTGAAGCGGCGGGCGTTGTCGATGCAGACGGCGGCCCTGGCCGTCACTTCCTCGGCGAGCAGCACGTCGTCGGGGGTGAAGGGGTCGGGGCGCCGGAAACGTGTCATGACGGCCACGCCGAGAGTCTGGCCGCGGGCCTGGATCGGCACCGACATGGTGGCGTGTATGCCGTACTGCGCGATGCGTGAGCCGCGCACCTTGTCCCAGGAGAGCCATTCGGCCAGCGAAGTGGTGGCGTCGGGCGCCACGATCGTCCGGCCGGCTGTGAGGGAGTCCGCCTGCGGTGAGGTGGCGGGGTAGACGTCGATCTGTCCGAGGTTGACGACCGCTTCGGGGGAGCCCGGGTTCACGGACCGATGGGCGGTGCGGCGCAGGGTGATCGGGGCGGTCGGCGGGTCCGTGTGGGGTTCGCCGCCGTGCTCCGGCGGATCCAGCAGGTCGACGCTGACGAAGTCGGCGAGGGCGGGCACACAGATGTCCGCCAGCTCCTGGGCCGTTCGCGTGACGTCGAGGGTGCTGCCGATCCGCACGCTCGCCTCGTTGACCAGCTGCAGGCGCTCGCGGGCCTGGAACTGCGCGGTGAAGTCGTGCGCGGCCAGGCACACGCCGCGCACCCGGCCCTCGGGGTCGACCAGCGGCGAGAGCCGCGCCAGCCAGGCATGCGCGTGGTCCTCGCCGCCCGTCCGCAGGCTCGTCTCCACGTCGCGCTCGGTTCCGGAGGCGAGCACCTCGTAAAGGTGCTGTTCCAGCTCCTCGCTCTCGGGCTTGCCGCCGATCTCGGAGAGCCTGAGGCCCAGGACGAGTTCTCCCGGCAGACCGATCGCGTCGGCCATGGCGCGGTTGACCCCGTACAGCCGCAGTCGCTCGTCGTAGACGGCCGTGGCGCAGGGGGACTGCGCCAGCACGGCCGTCGCCAGCGGATCGCCCAGCGGGCGGCGCTCGGGGGCCTCCAGCGGAGTGACCACGAGCCAGTCGCCGCGCTTGCCCCGCTTCGGCTGTCGGTGATGGGCGAGCAGCCACACGGACACGGTGTGCCCGTCGCGATGCCGTAGGTCAACGGTGCCGTTCCAGTGCATACCGCGAGGTACCGGCGGCTCGGCCGGTACGGGCGACCCCGCGGCCAGCAGATCGGCGGCGGGTCGGCCCTCGACCTCCTCGGGGGCATGGCCCAGCAGACGGCGGGCCCCTTCGCTCCAGTGGAGCAGGGTGCCGTTCTCGTCGATGACAGCCCGTGCTGTGGCGGCCTCGTCGAGGGGGTGGACCGGGCTCATCGTCGCCACTCCATTGCGGACACTCACAGTGGTCAAGCGCGTCACTCGGGTTCCAGCCTAGTGCGTGGGCGCGTTCCGCACCCGGGGCACGGGCTATGGATGGGGCGCATGGGCACGACGGTTTCAGGCCGATGTGATCTCTGAGGCGGAAGTGAGTGCCGGACCCTTGACGGCCGTGTGTGTCACACCGTCAGAATCTGTTTGTTCACGATCAGTTGTGATGATTTATGGGTCCTGATGAGGGAGAGTCGCCATGACGGTCACTCGAAGATCGGTATTGATCGCAGGAACCTCCGCACCCGCGGCCGGAGCCCTCCTGGGTGCCTCCGACGCCTGGGCCGCTTCCCCTGGGCGGGCGGGGGGCCGACGCACCGTCGCGTTGCGCGACGGCTGGCGCTTCGCGCTGGTGAATCCGGGCGGGATCACCGATCCCACGGGCGCGTACGAGGGCGCCGCACAGCCCGGCCATGACGACTCCGCGTGGCGCGAGATCGCTGTCCCGCACGACTGGAGCATCGAGCAGACACCCACCACGGACCACGGCACCACCAGCGGCACCGGCTTCTTCCCGGGTGGCCTCGGCTGGTACCGCACCACGTTCACCCTGCCGCCCGCCCTGGCCGGCAAGCGGATCTCCGTGGAGTTCGACGGCGTCTACATGGACTCGTACGTCTACTGCAACGGCAAGGAAGTCGGCCGCCACCCCTACGGCTACACGGGGTTCGCCTTCGACCTCACCGACCTGCTGTACACGGACGGCACCACCGACAACGTCATCGCGGTCAAGGTCCACAACCAACTCCCCAGCAGCCGCTGGTACTCGGGCAGCGGCATCTACCGCGAGGCCCGCCTCGTCGTCACCGAACCGGTGCACGTCCAGCGGTGGGGTACCTATGTCACGACGCCGGACATCACCGAGACGAAGGCGGTCGTACGGGTCCGAACGACCGTGGTGAACGAGTCGGGCGGCGCGAGCGACGTGCAGGTCCGGTCGAAGGTGGTCGACGCCGACTGCCGTACCGTCGCCCGCGCCGCCTCCACGGTCACCGTCGGCGACCAGCACACCGAGACCCATGAACTCACCGTGATCGAACCGAAGTTGTGGGACTTCGCGACCCCGCACCGCTACACCCTGGAGACCGAACTGCGCGTCGGCGGCGAGATCGTCGACACCTACCGCACCCCCTTCGGCATCCGGCAGTTCCGCTTCGACCCGGATGAGGGGTTCCACCTCAACGGCGGCTACGCCAAGATCAAGGGCGTCGACCTGCACCACGACCTCGGCGCGCTCGGGGCAGCGATCAGCATCGACGCCGTGCGCCGACAGATGACCATCATGAAGTCGATGGGCGTCAATGCCTTCCGCACCTCCCACAACCCTCCCTCGCCCGAGATGATCCAGGTCTGCGAGGAGCTGGGCATCGTGATGATGGTGGAGGCGTTCGACTGCTGGCGCACCGGCAAGACGACCTACGACTACGGCCGGTTCTTCGACGAGTGGTGCGAGAAGGACACCGCCGAGATGGTGCTTGCGGCCCGCAACTCGCCCGCCGTGGTCCTGTGGTCCATCGGCAACGAGGTCCCCGACTCCACGTCCACCGCCGGGCTCGCCATGGCAGACCGGGTCATCGACGCGATCAGGGCGGCGGACGACACCCGTCCGCTGGTCATCGGCTCGGACAAATACCGCCGCCTCCCCACGAAGGGCTCCGCGGCCGACCTCATGCTCGCCAAGCTGGACGGGCTCGGCCTCAACTACAACACCGCCAAGTCGGTGGACGCCCTGCACGCCGCCTATCCGCACCTCTTTCTCTTCGAGTCCGAGTCGTCGTCCGAGACCTCGACGCGCGGCACGTACGAGGAGCCGGAGCATCTCAACACGGGCGAGAACCACACCTCCGGCAGACGGGCGACGTCCTCCTACGACAACAACCTCGCGTCCTGGACGATGAGCGGGGAGTACGGGCACAAGAAGGACCGGGACCGGAAGTGGTTCGCGGGGGAGTTCCTGTGGTCGGGCATCGACTACATCGGGGAGCCCACGCCGTACGACGTCTTCCCGGTGAAGGCCTCGTTCTTCGGCGCGGTGGACACGGCCGGCTTCCCCAAGGACATGTACCACCTGTTCAAGAGCCAGTGGACGAGCGAGCCCATGGTCCATCTGCTGCCCATGACCTGGAACCACGAGCCGGGCGACACGGTCGAGGTCTGGGCGTACGCGAACGTCGACACCGTGGAGCTCTTCCTCAACGGAAAGTCCCTCGGTACCAGGCAGTTCGACACCAAGAAGACCACCGACGGCCGTACCTATCTGGAGACCACCGAGGCGACCGGGGACGACAAGACGTTCACCTCGGGCCCGTATCCGGGCAGTTACACCAGCCCGAACGGCAGCGCGGGCAAGCTCCACCTCACCTGGAAAGTGCCGTACGAGCCGGGCGAGTTGAAGGCGGTCGCCCGCCGTGACGGCCGTACGGTCGCCATCGACACCCTGCGCACGGCCGGGGCGCCGCACACGATACGGCTCACTCCCGACCGCAAGTCGACGGCGGCCGACGGCCGTTCGCTGGTCTTCGTGACCGCGGAGGTGGTCGACGCCCGAGGTGTGGTCGTGCCCGACGCCGATCAGCTGATCGCGTTCGACGTCGACGGCGGATCGCTCGCGGGTCTGGACAACGGCCAGGAAGAGAGCGCCGAGCGCTATCAGGCGAGTACGCGAACCGCCTTCCACGGCAAGGCACTCGCGATCGTGCGGTCCGGCACGAAGGCGGGCACCTTGAAGGTGACCGCCCGCGCGGAAGGCCTGCGTTCGGGTTCCGTCACCGTACGCACCACTCCCGCAGGGGCGAAGGCGACCACTCGGGCGTCGGCCTTCCGCCCCGACTACCCGGCGGCCCCGGACTACCCACACGCGGACGCCAGTTACTCGGGTCGTCCGGACACCCTGCCCGCCGCCATGCTCGACGGCGACTCGGCCACCGGCTGGTCCAACGCCTTCTACAAGTCGGCCACGGCCCTGCTGCCCGCCTTCAACGGGGCTCGGCCCAAGGACTGGGTCTCGATCACCTGGGCTCGCCCCCGCACCGTCGACCGCGTCGAGGTCTCCTTCACGGCCGACGCCACGCACGCCCTGCCCGCCTCGGTCGAGGTCGCGGTGTGGGACGGCAAGCGGTATGTGCCGGTGACCGGGACGGCCGTCGACTGGGCGACCGGGTCCGACGCCCCCACCGTGATCACCTTCGATGCGGTACGCGGCGCACGGCTGCGGCTCGTCATGACCAGCGGCCACCCGGGCTCCGCCGCCGGCGGGCTGGGGATCAGTCGCCTGGAGGTGCCGGTCGGCTGAGGACAGCCGTTGCTCCTGCGCAACCGGGGTGGGGGTGCGTGCTCCCCCTCCTCGGTCGCGGGCCTCCTCGTCCCGCCGTACGCGAGTGAGTTTCTCGGGATCGGTGACGATGTAGACGTCGGACACCTGCTCGCCGTCTGCGAGGGGAGAACGGGCCGGAATGTGACGCGCGACGCGCGAAATGTGATGTAGGTCTCAGGTAGCGTGTCGGTGGAAAGTGAACGGCAACCCCAGGGAGGTCCTCCCCGGCTCGGAGCCGCTGATACCCGCCGGCCGCCGCCGGTACCGCTGTGCATGCCTCTTGAGCAGGGAATATTTACGGGTAAGTACCCTGGCGGTACCGTAGGTGTATGCCAGCTCTGAATGTGGAGTTCAGCGACCGCGAGCTAGAGGACCTGCGGCAGATAGCCAAGGAGCGCGGTACGTCGATGAAGGCCCTGGTGCGCGAAGCGGCCGCCGCAGACATCGTGCGGCACCGGGCGCTGCAGGAGGGCGCCGAAGTGTTCCGCCGGTTCTTCGCGGCGCACGCCGAGGAGTTCGCCGCCGCCTTCCCGGAGGACGAACCGCCCGGCAAGGGTGAGGGGCGGGCCGCCTGACCGATGGCTCCCGTCATCCATATCGATGTGCCCTGGCTGTTGCAGCGCCACGAGGAGGTGCTGCCCGACCAGCCCACGGTCAATGACTTCTCGGCCCTGGTCGCCGCCGTGGCCCGACATCGCGTCGACCCGCCCCGCCTCGGCGTCGACTCCGACCCGGCCTGGCGCGCCGCCGCTCTCCTGCACACCCTGGCCCTGCTGAAGCCCTTGCCGGCGTCCAACGCCCGGTTCGCCTGTTCGGCGGCGGTGGCGTACATGTTCGCCAGCGGCGTGGGGATCGATCCGCCGTACGGGGCACTCGTCGACCTCGCCCGGGATCTGATCGACGGCAAGACGGACGTCTACGGTGCGGCCGACCGCCTCCGGTCCTGGCAAATCTGACTCCGGTCCTGGCGGATCTGGCTCCGGTCCTGGCGGATCCGACTCCGATCGCGACAGATCGACTCCGATCGCGGCGGATCTGAGACCGGCTGCGCGGTTCGTGCCTCGACCGCCCTGGGGCCGCCGGCCCAGGGAGGGGGAACGGGGCCGGCGGCCGGTTTCGCGCGGGAGAGCCGCCGTCCTGCGCGGGGCCTCCGAGAAGGGCCGGTTCCAGTGGACTGCGGAGTTCCGCGCGCCGGGAGTGTGCGATGGGCTCCGGTGCGAGCGCGCGGTTCACACTGGGCGCATAGAATTTCGAAAGCCGGTACGAGTCAAACGAGTTGACGCAGTGTCTGACTATATTTCAAACATACGGATGTTGCTCAAGTGCCTTGTTGGCCATGAGTGTGTTGTGCAAGGGTGAACTTACTGCGCGTGGTCAATGGCCGGGTATGGAATCGCTGTTCGTTTATTCCGGACTGTCGACGAGCTCAAAAGGCTCCTGGTCGAAGGTCGTCGTACGGCCCCCGCCCCCGGCTGTTTCCCCGGCGAACCGTCAAAAAGGTACGCACCGAGCACACCGAGCGGCAGCTCCTTTTCGGCGGTCAAGAACTTCTGTGCGACCCCTTGCACTGTGGAAGGAATCGGCTCTGTGCCCACCCCCCACCCCCCTCGTCCCTCCTATCCTCCCGGCGGCGCCCCCGGGGAATCCGATGAAAGCCTCGCCGCCCAACTCAGAGGCCGGCCGGAGAGCGAGGCCGCGCACCCCGTCGCACTGCTGATGGCACGGCACTGGCAGCCGACGTACGACTACTCGGTCATCTGCCTCGCTTCTTCGGTGAACGTCGCCTCGATGGTTGCCGCGACCTCCTTCCATCAGGTGCTCGACCGGCTGACGCGCGGCGGGTCCGGAGTCGCCCTGCGACCCCAACTCCTCGTGGCGGCCAGGGACACCGTCAGGCAGTGGTCCGCGGAGGACCGAATATCCGGTGTTCTGCCGGACCTGAGGAAACCCGCCGGGGGGCGCGGTATGCGGGCGGCGAAGTCCATGACAGCCGAAAATCGGAAGCTCGCCGAGCGCTCTTTCCAGGCCCTCCCGCCACTCGCCCAGTGCCTGCTGTGGCACACCGAGGTCGAGGCCGAACACATATCCGTACCGGCCGGTCTGTCCGGCATGGATGCCGACATCGCGTCGGCCGCTGTTGAGCAGGCCCGGGAACAATTCCGCGAAGGCTGTGTGCGCGCCCACCGGGAACTCGCGCCGACCAAGGAATGCGGCTTCTACAACCGGTTGCTGGACGTCCCGATCCGCCGTGGCGGCGCCTTGCTGCCGGATGTCCAACGGCATCTGGCGGAGTGCCGCTACTGCCGTTACGCGGCCGAGCAGCTCAGCCATTTCGAGGGCGGGTTGGGCCTTCTGCTGGCCGAGGCGGTGCTCGGCTGGGGCGCGCGTCGCTATCTCGAGGCACGCCAGGGGCGCGCGCCGCAGGGAGTGCGCTCTCGGGGAAGTTCCGCGTTCGGCGGCAGGCACCAGGGCGGCGGCGGGCGCGTCGGGAGTGGCGGAGGGTTCGGGGGCGGCGGGCGCGTCCGGGGTGGCGGACGTCAGGAGAGCGGCGGGCGCCACCGTCTGCTGGTCCGGTTGCCCACGCCGGGCCGCCGGACCGGGGCGGCACAGCGGCCGTCGAAGGCCCTGATCACAGGGGCGGGTACGGTCTCGGCCGTGCTGGTCGTGAGCGTCCTCGCCGTCAGCCTGTTGTCCCACGAGGACGGCGGCGCCGAGCCCGCCGCCTCCACGGGCGTCGGGAGCAGCCGCACCACCTCCCCGACGCCCGGTTCCACGGACCCGTCCGCCACGTCGTCGCCGCCGACCTCGGCCGGACTGCCCACGAACACCGAGCAGACCCGGCTGCGCAACCTTGACGCCGACCTGTGCCTGGACATCCGGGGAGGCGAGGCGAAGTCCGGTGCCGAGACCGAGTTGGCGGTCTGCTCGTCGGCCTGGACTCAGAAGTGGTCGTACGAGAACGACGGTCTGCTGCGCAGCATCGCCGACCCTGAACTGTGCCTGGACTCCCACGCCGCGGACGGTGTCGTCTTCCTGGACCGCTGCGTCGCGCGGAGCGACGTGCGCGGCGGCGACGTGCGCTACGACCTCACAGTGCGGGGCGAGTTGCTGCCCCGGTCGCGCGAGGGGCTGGCGCTCGCGCCCACTTCCACCGATCCGGGCGTTGACATCGTAGTCAAGGTCCGGGACGGCTCCGACGCACAGCGATGGCAGACCGACTCCCTGTCGGCCAGCCCCGAGTCGCTGTCGGTCGCGGGGACGGCGAGTGCGTCGACGCGGCACGTCACTGAGCCGCCGTCCGCCGACAGTACGGCCGGGCAGCCGACGGGCGTGGCGTCCGAGCCGGAGAACTACGGGGAGCCCCGTTCTGTGACCGCCGGCGACGAGACGAGCCCGGGGTCCGGGCTCGCGTTGCCCGTCCAACTCCCGGTCCTTGCTCTGGAAGGGGGGCTGTAGCAGTCCAGGTGGGGTTATCGCCCTCGCCGCCCCTACCCGTCCCATCCGTACCTGGGGGCTGCCGCCCCCAGACCCCCGCTTCGGCCTGAACGGCCTCGTCCTCAAACGCCGGACGGGCTGAAAGATTGCGACCCGGCGCTGAAAACCTTTCAGCGCCGCCCGGCACCATCCAGCGCCGCCCGGCACGATCCAGCCCGTCCGGCGTTTGAGGACGAGCCCTTCGGGCGAAGGCGGGGGTCTGGGTGCAGCGCCCCTGGCGGGGGCTGTTTCACTCCTCGTGCGTCGGCGCGCCCTGAGGTTCCGTGTCAGGTCCCTGTGCCCGGACCCGCTGCACGTGTTCGAGCGAGTCGCGCAGCTCGGTGAGCCACTCGTCGGTGTGGCGCTGGACCAGGCGGACGCACCAGGCGAGGGCGTCGCTGCGGCTGCGGGCGACGCCGGCGGCGATCAGGGTGTCCAGGACCTGGCGCTCGGGCTGGCGCAGCCGGGTCATGACGGGCGCGGCGATGTGCGTGAACAGGGCGCGCTCGTCGCCGCACTCCACACCCCAGGAGACCTTCTTGCGGAAGTGGTGCTCCGCCTCGCGTGCCACCGCGACGCGGTCCTCGCGGGTGCGTTCCCGGAATTC
This sequence comes from Streptomyces sp. NPDC048275, assembly GCF_040652275.1. NCBI lineage: Bacteria > Bacillati > Actinomycetota > Actinomycetes > Kitasatosporales > Streptomycetaceae > Streptomyces > Streptomyces sp. NPDC048275. The sequence goes on along the minus strand of NZ_JBEZLR010000035.1, from coordinate 75,309 downwards.
CTGGATACGTGCCTGGACGGCCGCCTCCTTCTCGGTGTCCGAAGCGCCTTCGGCGAGCCGGGGCTCGGGGATACGGCCGACGACAGTGATCTCTTCGCGGTCGACCGTCACCTCCGCGAGGCTCTCGAAGAGATCGTCGGGCAGGCGGCCGGCGAACCAGCCGCGCAGCTTCTCTCGCTGGTCTGAAGTAATCATGTAATCACCATTACTCCGTAGCGGGGGATGGGCAAGAGGGTCCGCCCTGGGCTGAAGCGGAATGTTTCAGGACGATTGCCGAGCCGTGGGAAACCGGCCAGGAGGAGACTCCCGACGATCAACGACCGCTCAGTTCCGGGGCTTGAACGTTCGAATTTCGTTACTTCACGCCAGTGATTCAATACTCAAAGTTACCGAAAGGCGTCGGGTCGATGTGTGTTTCCGGTCCGGACTCGGCAGACTCGCGCTCGCCGTACCGGCATCCGACCGAGCCGGTACCGCATTCGATCGAGCGGAAGGATGCACACAATGCCGAACACCGCACGCTGGGCAGCGGCTCTCACCCTCACGGCCGCCGCCGTCTGCGGACCCCTCGGAGGGGCCGCCCTCGCCGCCCCGGCCGAAGCCTCGGGTGGCGTCCCGGGTCAAGCCCCGGTGTCCGCCCCTTCGGGGCTCTATGCCCCCTCGGCCCTGGTGCTCACCACGGGCCACGGCCAGAGCGCCGCCGGCGTCACTCCGGAGCGCGCGGTCACGCTGAACTGCGTCCCGACCGCCTCCGGCACCCACCCGGCCGCCGCCCGGGCCTGCGCCGAACTCCGTGGAGCCGGCGGCGACCTCGACGCCCTGACCGTCAGAGACGGGGCGATGTGCACGAAGCAGTTCGACCCGGTGGTCGTCACGGTCGCCGGTGTCTGGCAGGGCAAGCGTGTCGCCTACGAGCGCACCTTCGCGAACGAGTGCGTGAAGAACTCCTACGGGACGACCGTCTTCACGTTCTGAGGGACCGGGATCGCACGGCCGCTGTGAACGACTGACCGAGGGCGCGTAGCTGGGGAGTGCGAGCCCCCGCAGCGGTGCGCCGGGCGATCTCGCACCGGGGGCCGGCCTGACGGAGTGGGGCCGTCGGCCGGCCCTCGGGATCAGTCGGACGCGATGGACCAGCGCCCCACCTCGCGGTAAGCGGAGTCGTATACGACCGACCCGTCCCCGGGCTTCAACGCGTAGTGGTCGAGGTTCCCGCCCCAGTACCGCAGGATCCGCCCCAACTCCTGGGCGGCCTCAGCGCCCCAGCCCGCTTCCTCCAGGTCGACTTCGAGTACGAACTTCACGTACGTGCCTCCACTTCCGGATCGTCGTCCACCCGAGCCTCGATCGTTTCACGGGCAACTCCGAGTTGTGTCAGAAGTGTTGACCCGGCTCTGAAAACGTTTTAACTTCCCCTCACCCGACAGCCAGAGGTGAGGAGGTTCCGTGGCAGCGCTGCTACGGGAGCGCCCAGGTAAGACGACCGCGACCCCTTCCCGTCGTCGCCCGCCCGGCGCTCGTACGAAGCGAAAAGGTTTTCAGAGCAGGCGGAGCTGGGCGCTGTTCCTGCTGATGCTCCCCGGGCTCGCCTACTTCCTGGTGTTCCACTACGGTGCGCTGCTCGGCAACGTCATCGCGTTCAAGGACTACGTGCCCTTCGACGGCATCTGGGGCAGCCACTGGGTGGGTCTCGGCAACTTCCAACGGATGTTCGAAGACGGAGAGTTCTGGGACGCGGTCCTCAACACGCTCTGGATCGCGGTCCTTCAGATCGTCTTCTACTTCCCCGTCCCGCTCGCTCTCTCGCTGCTGCTGCACAGCCTCACCTGGAGCAGTGTCCGCCGCTTCGTGCAGTCGGTGGCGTATCTGCCGCACTTCATCTCGTGGGTGATCGTCGTGGCCCTGTTCCAGCAAGTCCTGGGCGACACGGGCATGGTGAACGGCTATCTCGGCGACGCGGGCCTGCACACCGTGGACATCATCGGCAACCCGGACGCCTTCAAGCCGCTCGTGGTCGCCCAGGTCGTCTGGAAGGACGCCGGCTGGGGCACGATCATCTTCCTCGCCGCGCTCTCCCAGGTCGACGAGCAGCAGTACGAGGCCGCCGCCATCGACGGCGCGGGCCCCTGGCGCCGCTTCTGGCACGTCACGCTGCCCGCCATCCGCCCGGTGATCGTGCTGTTGCTCATCATGCGGCTCGGCGAGATCCTCTCGGTCGGCTTCGAGCAGATGCTGCTCCAGCGCGACGCGGTCGGCCCGCAGGCCGCCGAGATCATCGACACCTTCGTGTACTACCAGGGCATCGTCGGCGGCGACTACGGATTTGCCGCCGCCGCGGGCCTGTTCAAGGGTGTCATCGGCGCCCTGCTCGTCTACGCGGCCAACAAGGTCGCCCACCGCCTCGGCGAACAGGGGGTCTACAAGTGAGCGCCCACGCACGGCCCGGCTGGATGGAGAAGCCGAAGCCCGTGACCCAGGCGGCCAAGGCCGTCGCCCTCGTCATCGTCGTCCTGCTGGTCTGCGTACCGTTCCTCGTCATCCTGTCGACCTCGCTGGCCTCCCAGCGCGAGGTCGTCGCGAACGGCGGCTGGGTGCTCTGGCCGCAGGAGCCCACGCTCCAGGCGTACCGCGACATCCTCGACGGCGGCATCGTCACCCACGCTCTCGGGGTCAGCGCGGGCGTCACCCTCATCGGCACCCTGCTCAGCCTCGCCTGCACCGTCACCCTCGCCTACGCCCTGTCCCGCCCCGGCGTCTTCGGCGGCAAACCCGTCCTGCTCCTTGTCCTGTTCACCTTCCTCTTCCCGCCGGGCATGATCCCCGGCTTTCTGCTGGTCAAAGAGCTGGGCATGCTCGACTCGTACAGTTCGCTGATCCTGCCCGTGCTGGTGAACGTCTTCAACCTCGTCGTCCTGCGCGGCTTCTTCCAGGCGATCCCGGAGGAGCTGTACGAGGCCGCACGGCTCGACGGCGCGGGGGACTGGCGGGTGCTGTGGGCGGTCGTCATACCCCTGTCGAAGGCCGCCCTCGCCGTCGTCGGCCTCTTCTACGCGGTGGCCTACTGGAACTCCTGGTTCTACGCGTCCCTCTACCTGGAGAGCGATCACTGGCCGCTCCAACAGGTGCTGCGCACCTACGTGGTGGCCGGCTCCGGACTCACCGACACCACCGTCGGCGAGGCCACCGTCAACGCGCCGCAGACCGTACAGATGGCGGTCCTGGTGATCGCCACCGTGCCGATCCTGCTCGTCTACCCCTTCCTTCAGAAGTACTTCACCAAGGGCGTGCTCACCGGCGCCATCAAGAGCTGACACCCGCCACCAGGAAAGGTCGGTTTCCCATGCCCTCCCTGTCCCGGCGCACTCTGCTGCGCTCGATCGCCGTCGGCGGCGCCGCACTCGCCGCGCCCGGCGTGCTCACCGCCTGCTCGACCGGTTCGGACGACGGCGATGTCTCCAACGCCGGCAAGAAACTCGCCCCTTGGCCCGCCTACAAGGCGTTCTCCGGACCGAAGCCCGATCTCGCTCCCACCGACGCGGGGGTTCAGGCCGGATACCCGACCTACCCCTCCGACCTGGTCACCGCGGTCTCCCGGACACCGGGCGACGGCTCCACCGTCAAGGTCATGTCGGTGACCTTCGGTACGCCGCCCAAGCCGGCCTCGGCGAACAAGTTCTGGGCCGCCGTCGAGAAGGCCCTCGGCGTGAAGATCGAGTACACGATCATCGCGCAGGCCGACTACCAGAAGAAGATGGCCACCGTGATGGCAGGTGATCCGGGCGATCTGCCCGACATCATCAACATCTTCTCCGGCTTCACCTTGCCCCGTGAGGCCCAGTTCGTGCAGCGCAGGGCCGAGGACCTCACTCCCTACCTGTCCGGCGAGGCGATCGCCGACTACCCCAACCTCGCCAACATCCCCGCCCACGCCTGGCGCGACATGGGCCGCATCGGCGGGCAGATATTCGGCATCCCCCTCGAACGCCCGCTGCCCGGCTCCACCCTCTGGGTCAACCAGGGCTTCTTCACCGACGCCGGGATGAAGGACGGCTGGACCGCCGAGGACTTCGCCGCCGTCGCCAAGAAGGGCACCAGCGGCAAGAAGTACGCGCTCGGCGCGGCGAACGGTTCGCTCTTCGGCAACGCGGTGCACTCCGCCGCGCACAACGCCCCGCAGGGCTGGGCCGTCGACAAGGACGGCACCTTCCGCCCCAACTACGGAGACGAGCGCTACAAGGCCGCGGTCGCCTACCAGGCACAGCTGCGCAAGAACGGCTCCTACCACCCCGACGCCACCTCCCTGTCCCAGCCTGACCTGACCACCCTCTTCCTCAACGGCACCGTCGGCTCCATGCAGGACGGGTTCGGCGGCTATCTGCCGAAGTACCTCGACTCCAAGGGACTGCTGACCCCGGCCGCCGCACTGCCGTACAGCGTGGACGGCACGCCCGGCGGCATCGTCGCGGCCCGTCGCTCCTTCGGTTACACCATCCTGAAGAAGGCGAAGAAGGAACGCGTCGAGCTGCTGCTGCGCATCCTGGACTACCTGGCCGCGCCCTTCGGCAGCAAGGAGTGGGAACTCGTCCACTACGGCGTCGAGGGCACCCACTTCACCCGCGGCCAGGACGGCTCGCCCGAGGCGACCGAGCTGGGCAAGGTCGAGAACAACACCAACCTGCCGCTGAAGTACCTCGCCGAAGGGCCGCAGGTGCTGTTCGTGCCAGGGATGCCCGACGCCGTACGCGCCCTGCACGCCTGGCAGCAGAAGGTGGTGCCGGTCGCCATCCGCAACGCCTCCTTCGGGCTGCAGTCCCCGACCTACACCTCCCAGGGCACCACGCTCCGGGCGCTGATGGACGACACCGTCACCGGCGTCATCGCGGGCCGCGTGCCGCTGTCCGAGCTCGACGCGGCCGCGAAGAAATGGCGGGCCCGCGGCGGCGACAGAATGGCCGAGGAGTTCGCAGAGGACTACGCCGCCAACACCTGAGGTGGCGGGGCCGGTTGAGGGAAAGGCGCGGGGGATGGGGAACGAGATGACGTCGAAGGGCCGGGTCACGATCCGCGAGGTGGCCGAGCGGGCCGGAGTGTCCATGGCCACGGTTTCGCGGGTGCTCAGCGGCAACTACCCGGTGCCCGCGTCCACCAGGGCCCGGGTGCTGCGCGCGGCCCGCGACCTCGACTACGTCGCCAACGCGCACGCCCGCGCCCTGGTCGGCGGCGGCCGCAAGATGGTCGCCGTCGTCCTGCGCCAGGTCACCAGCCCCTTCTACGCCCAGGTCGCCGAGGGCGTCGAGGCGGAGGCGGCCTCCCGAGGCTGGCTCTGCCTGGTCGGCACCACCGGGGGCGACCCAGGGCGCGAACTGGAATTCGTCCAGTTGATGCGGGAGGAGGGCGCCCGGCTGGTGATCCTGGTCGGCGGGGTCGTCGAGGACGACGCCTACCGGGAGCGCGTCGCGCACTATGCGCAGGCCCTCGCCGCCTCCGGTGCGCGGCTCGTGCTGTGCGGACGGCCCGCGCCCGACCCCGACATCCCCGCACTCGTCGTCGAGTTCGACAACGAGGCGGGCGCCCGCGCCATCACCGGCCACCTGCTGTCGGCCGGCCACCGCAGGATCGTGTTCCTGGGCGGCCTGCCCGGCAACACGGCCCTCGACGCACGCGTCGCCGGATACCGGGCCGCGCTCGCCGAACACGGTCTCGGACCCGAAGCCGCCCATGTGGTCGACTGCGGGCTCGGCCGCGCGGCGGGGCACCGCGCGATGACCGAACTGCTCAAGGGCGACAAGGACGTACGGGCACCCTTTACCGCGGTCTTCGCCGGGGACGACATGGTCGCCGCCGGAGCCCTGCGGGCCATCGCCGACGCGGGGCTGCGGGTGCCCCAGGACATCTCCGTCGTCGGCTACAACGACATCCCGCTCGCCGAGGACTTCAACCCACCGCTCACCACCGTCCGCACCCCCGCTGAGGAACTCGGCCGCGCCGCTGTTCGCATCGCCCTGCGGGACACCGAACACGCGGCGGGCGCCCACCACTTGCTCGGCACTCACATCGTCGTACGCGACAGCGTTCAGCCGCCCCCGCCCGGGGCTTAGAAGACGGAGGATCCACCCCCGTATGACCCTGCCGCATGTGTCGCCCACCGCCCCGACACACCTGCCGCCCCCCGACCTCACGCACTCACCCGTCACCGGCTGGACCCGGGCCCACTGGGAGGCCACGGCGGACCACCTCCTGGACGGACTGGTCCCTTACGCGTCACCGGAGTTGGCCCAGTACCGGCTGCCGGGCCGGGCCAGTCACTCCGGCCCCTGGTCCGACGGTCTCGAAGGCTACGCACGCTCCTTCCTGCTCGCCGCCTTCCGTATCGCGGGCTCCGGCGGACAGGTGAGCCCCGCTCTGATCGAGCGGTACGCGGCCGGACTCGCCGCCGGCACGGACCCGCACAGTGCGGACCGATGGCCGCCCATCACCGACCGGGGGCAGCCGATGGTCGAGGCGGCGTCCGTCGCGATCGCGCTGCACGAGACCCGGCCCTGGATCTGGGACCGCCTCGACGACCGCGTCCGCCAGCGCGTCGTGGACTGGCTGAGCGGGTTCATCGGCGCGACGGTCAACGACTCCAACTGGCGCCTCTTCCAGGTCATCACCGAGGAGTTCCTCGCCTCGGTCGGCGCCCCGCACAGCCGCGCCGAGATCGACGCGGGACTGGCGCGGCTGGGGGACTGGTACCGGGGCGGCGGTTGGTACACGGACGGCGACGGCCGCAAATTCGACTACTACAACGCCTGGGCCCTGCACCTGTACCCGGTGCTGTGGGCGCGCGTCGCGGGAGCGCGGGCCGACCAGGAGCTGGTGGCGCTGCACCGTGCCCGGCTGCGCGAATTCCTGGGCAGCCACCAGTACTTCTTCGGCTCGGACGGCGCACCCGTGCACCAGGGCCGCTCCCTCACCTACCGCTTCGCGACCACCGCCCCCCTGTGGGCGGGCGCCCTCGCCGACGCGACCCCGCTGTCACCGGGCCTCACCCGGCGGCTCGCCTCCGGAGCCCTGAAGCACTTCGCCGAACGCGGAGTGCCCGACGAGAAGGGACTCCTGTCCCTGGGCTGGTACCGCCCCCATCTCCCGGTCACCCAGCGCTATTCCGGGCCCGCCTCCCCGTACTGGGCGAGCAAGGCGTTCCTCGGTCTGCTGCTTCCCGCCGACCACCCCGTGTGGACGGCTCCCGAGGAACCCGGCCCTGTCGAGACGGCCGACCGCTGCGTTGCGCTGCCCGCCCCGGGCTGGCTGCTGCACTCGACGGCCGCCGACGGTGTCGTACGGCTGGTCAACCACGGCAGCGACCGGCTGCCGCCGCCACCGGCCGAGGCGCAGGACAGTCCGCACTACGCGAAGTTCGCGTACGCCAGCGCGAGCGCACCCGACACCGTGGGGGCCGGGATCGACAACCACATCGCGCTGGTCGCGGCGGACGGCACGGCGTCCCGCCGCGGCCGGATCCACCCCTTGGGCGCGGCCGGGTGCCGCGCCGCCTCATGGCACACGGCGAGCCTGTCCGGCGCGGACCATCGCATCGAGACGACCAGCGTGGTGCACGGGGCGTGGGAGGTCCGGGTGCACCGGGTGGCGGGGCCGCGTGGTGCGGCCGTACGGGAAGGAGGGTGGGCGCTGGCCGACGACTCCGGGCCGTTGGCGCATGACGTGGGGCCCGGGTGGGCGCGGGCGCGGCGCCCGGACGGGCTGACGAGTGCGGTGGTCGCGCTGCACGGCTGGGACGGCGTGCGTCCCGGCGCGGTCGCGCAGGCCCGGGACGCCAACGCCTACGGGGAGTACTCGGCAACTCCCCATCTGTTGCTGCCTGTTCACCCGGGCGGCGTCCATCTCCTCGTCACCTTGGTGGTGCTCGGCGCCGACCTCGAGATCGCCGGTGCGAGCGCCCGAGCAACGGCCGAGGGCGGGGTGGTCGTCCGCTTTCCGGACGGGGCGGAGCAGGAGGTTTTGAGGTAGCTGTGAGGGCGGCGGTGGTTGTCGTCGCGGCGTCCAGGGCCGGTCGGACGTCGTCGTCCTCAGCTCTGTCCGGGGTCGGTCGGAGGGGTATCTCCTCATGCATATGATGTGCAGGTGCGGATATTCGACAAAAGAACGGTGACCCAGTCGAAGCCCGCCCCGCGCGAACGCACCCGCAAGCAGCTGTCCCCCTCTCCTGCGCCTGCTGATCCTCACCCAACTCGCCTTCAACATCGGCTTCTTCGCCGTGCTGCCCTTCCTGGCCGAGCACCTCGGCACGGCGATCGGAATGACGGGCTGGCTGGTCGGGCTGGTGCTCGGGTTGCGGACGTTCAGTCAGCAGGGGATGTTCGTGCTGGGTGGCTGGCTGAGTGACCGGTACGGGGTGCGGCCCGTGGTGCTCGCGGGGTGCGTGCTGCGGATCGCGGGGTTCGCCTGGCTGGGATACGCGGCTCACACGTGGGCGGTGATCGGGGCGGTCGTCCTGATCGGCTTCGCGGCCGCGCTGTTCTCGCCCGCCGTGGAGTCGGAGGTCGCACGGCAGGCCGTGGCCTGGGAACAGGACGGTGGCGGGTCCCGCAGGCGGGTCCTCGCACTGTTCACCGTGGCGGGCCAGGCCGGCGCGTTCGTCGGGCCCCTGCTGGGTGCGCTGTTGCTGGCGGTGGACTTCCGCGCGGTCTGCCTCGCCGGAGCGGCTGTTTTCGTGGTGGTCCTGGCGGGGCATGCGTGGCTGCTGCCGCAGCACATACCGGGCCGGATACGGATGACGGGCGGGGGAGGTTTCCGCGCCCTGGCCCGCAACCGCCGCTTTCTGGCGCTGTGTTGTGCGTACGGCGCCTATCTGCTCGCGTACAACCAGCTCTATCTCATCCTGCCCGAGGAGGTGGAGCGCGCGGCGGGCTCTCAGGCGCCGCTGGCCTGGCTGTTCGCGCTGTCCTCCCTGCTGGTCGTGACCGCCCAGCTGCCGGTCACCCGCCTGGTCGCGGACCGGCTCGACCTGCGCCGGTGCATGGCGGCCGGGCTGCTGCTCATCGGTGCCGGGTTCGGCGTGGTGGCCGTGGCCCGGCCCGCCGCGTCGACGGGGACGGTGGGGCTGCTGCCCGCGGCGGGCTTCGTCGTCCTGCTCACCCTCGGTCAGATGCTTGTCGCGCCCGCCGCCCGCGCCTGGGTGCCCGACCTCGCCGACGACGGCCGGCTCGGTCTCTACACCGGTGCGATGTCCTCAGTCTCCGGCCTCATCGTTCTCGTCGGCAGCGCGGGAACCGGCTCCCTGCTGGACACCGGACTGCCACCCGCGGTGCCCTGGCTGGTCCTCGCCGCGATCCCCGTGGCGTCGATCGTGCTGTTGCCCCGCCACCCGGAGCCGCGTCAGGGGCGCAGCCACGACCACCGGCCGGGCACCGCCCAGCGGTAGCGCTCGTACTCCGCGCCGAACCGGTCGGCCGTGCGTGCGACCGGTGGAGCAGTGCCGACGCCGGTGCGAGTCGTACGGGATGCCGACACGGGCGTGGCGTCGTAACGATGGAGCATGCGTGTTCTCGGTGAGTGGGACCAGCGGTTGTTCACTCGGGTGGCCGCGGCGCGGCTGCCCGGCGCCGATCCGGCGCTGCGGCGGCTCAGCCACTCCGCCGATCACGGACGGCTGTGGCTGGGCGCGGCGGCCGGCCTCACCGTCATCGGGGGCCGCACGGCCAGACGGGCGGCCCTGCGGGGCGTCGGCTCGCTCGCGCTGGCCTCGCTGACCGTCAACACCGTCGTGAAGTGGAGTACCCGGCGGCCCCGTCCGCTGCTGGACCTCGTACCGCCGATCCGGCATCTCACCCGGCAGCCGCACACCACCTCCTTCCCCTCCGGGCACTCCGCCTCGGCCGCGGCCTTCACCACCGGAGTCGCCCTGGAGTCCGTCGGATACGGCGCGCTGGTCGCGCCCGTCGCGGCCGCGGTCGCCTTCTCACGTGTCTACGTGGGGGTGCACTACCCCGCGGACGTGCTGGCCGGGGCGGCGATCGGCGTCGGGGCAGCCGCGCTCACCTGCCGCTGGTGGCCGCCCCGCCCGGCGCTCCGGGAGCGGGAACGGCCGCCCTCGGCACCCGCGCCCACGCTGCCCGGCGGCGAGGGGCTCGTCGTCTTCGTCAACAGCCGGGCCGGGATGGGGACGCCCGCGGCGCCGCTGCCGCCCGCCGAGCGGCTGCGCGGGCTGCTGCCCCGGGCCGAGCTGATCGAGCGGGGCCCGGACGACGACTTCGCCGTGCTGCTCGCCCGCGCGGTCGACCGGGCCGCGCAGGCGGGCGGAGCGCTGGGTGTGTGCGGGGGCGACGGCAGCGTCAACGCCGCCGCCCGTGCGGCGGCCGGGCGGGAGCTCGCGCTCGCGGTGTTTCCCGGCGGCACCCTCAATCACTTCGCCCAGGACCTGGGCGCGGCCGACTTCGAGGACACCGCCGCCGCCGTCGAGCGCGGCGAGGCGGTGGGCGTGGACGTCGGTGTGGCGAGGCCGGGGGCCGGACACGAGGTGCCGTTCCTCAACACCTTCAGCATCGGCCTGTATCCCGAGCTCGTCCGGATGCGCGAACACTTGGAGGAGCGGTGGGGCAAGTGGCCCGCGGCGGCCGTCGCCCTGGTCCGCGTCCTGCGCACCGCTACCCCCATCGAACTGCACGTCAACGGCCGCCACCGACGCCTGTGGCTGCTCTTCGCGGGCAACGGTCGCTACGAACCCGAGGGTTTCGCCCCCGCCTTCCGGCCACGTCTGGACGACGGCCTGCTCGACCTGCGCCTGATCGACGGTGACCACCGCCTCGCCCGCACCCGCGTCGTCGTCTCCGCGCTCGCCGGGGCGCTCGGCCGGTCCCGTGTCTACAGCGCCGAGGCTGTTTCCTGGGTCGAGCTGGAGGAGCTCGGAGGCACGCACGCGCCGGCCTACGACGGTGAAGTCGCGCCCACGCCGCCCGGATCGAGGCTGAGGTTGGAGAAGGAGCGGCGCGCGCTGGTCGTGTACCGGCCCGCCGTACCGCGGAGCGAGGTCGTCCAGTAGGCCCGCCTCGCCGCCGCGACGGCCCGCCACCGCGGACGCGGGAGGGGCCGCCGTCTCCCTGCAGACGGCGGCCCCTCGCTCTAGGAACGCTCACATGTGAACGGCCCGTACGGCGTCCGGGTCCGGCTCCTCGGTGCCGCGGCGGTAGAGCAGGAAGGTGATCAACGCGCCCGCGGCGAAGAATCCGGCGGACCACCAGAAGGCGGTGGTGTAGCTCTCGATCGTCGACTGGGCCTGGACCAGTTTGTCGGTCGCGTCCTTGCCGGACAGGTAGCTCGTCGCAGCGCTCGCGGCCAGCGTGTTCAGCAGCGCGGTGCCGATCGAACCGCCCACCTGCTGCATGGTGTTGACCGTCGCCGAGGCGACACCCGCGTCCTCGACCGCGATCCCGCTCGTGGCCAGCGACATGGCGGGCGGCATCACCATGCCGAGGCCCGCGCCGATCAGGAGCAACTGCGGCAGCACGGCGGTCGAGAAGTCCGAGCCGACACCGATGCCGGTCAGCCAGGCCATACCGGCCACCGCGATCGCGAAGCCCGCCGGGATGACGGCCCTGGGGCCGATCCGCGGCACCAGGACGGTGGTCGAGACCTGCGCCATGACCATCAGGGCCGCCATCATCGGCAGGAAGGCGACACCGGTTCTGGTCGGGCTGAAGCCCAGGTTCAGCTGCAGGTAGTAGGTGAGGAAGAGGAAGACGCCGAACATACCCGCGCCGGTGATCAGCACGGTGACGAACGAGGCGGCACGGTTGCGGTCGAGCAGTACGCGCAACGGCAGCAGCGGGTGCTCGGCCCGGGTCTGCCACCAGGCGAACGCGCTCAGCAGAATGCCGCCGGCCGCCAGGAAGCCCCATGTCTGGGGCGAACTCCAGTCGTGTGTCTCGGCGTTGGAGAAGCCGTAGACGAGGGTGAAGAGACCGGAGGAGACCAACAGCGTGCCCGGCAGGTCCAGCTTGGAGTTCGCCGCGTCCCGGCGATTGCTCAGCAGTATCCAGCCGCCGGCGAAGGCGGCGATCGCGAAGACGATGTTGACGTACAGCGTCCAGCGCCAGTCGAGCGCGTCGGTCAGCAGGCCGCCGAGCAGCAGCCCGATCGCGCCACCCGCGCCGGCGATCGCGCCGTAGACGCTGAACGCCTTGGCGCGCTCCTTCGCGTCGGTGAACGTCGTGTTCAGCAGCGAGAGCGCGGCGGGTGCGAGCAGCGCGCCGAAGACACCCTGCAGGGCGCGTGCGGTGACCAGCATGCCGAAGCTGGTGGAGGCGCCGCCGAGCACGGAGGCGCTGGCGAAACCGGCGATACCGACGAGGAAGGCCGGCTTGCGGCCGAAGAGGTCGGCGATGCGCCCGCCGAGCAGCAGCAGGGAGGCGAAGGCCAGGGAGTAGGCCGTGACGATCCACTGCCGGTTGCCGTCGGAGAAGCCGAGGTCCGCCTGGGCGGACGGCAGGGCGATGTTCACGATGGTGGCGTCGAGAACCACCATCAGCTGGGCGATGCCGATGATCGCGAGGATCCACCACCGCTTCGACGATGGCGCGGACTGCGCGTCGACGGAACCCTTGCGGGCCCCCTCGGTCAGGGTTTGGGACATGGGAGAACCACTCCAGGGAAGTCGCTCAAAGGCAATGGGAACGTAAACGAAACTGTTTCGTACAGGTAGGCTAGAACAGTTCTAGCGAAACGGCAAAGTTTCGCTAGTGGTGGCGTGTGAGGTGGACGTCACCGTGTGCGGCGGCGGGCCCGCGCTGGTGTTCGGCAACAGCGCCGACGCGATCGTCGGCCTCCCGCTCGCCGTACGGCACCCCGAAGCGGTGGCCGGGCTGATCGCGCACGAGCCGCCCACCGTGAGCGCGCGCCCCGCGGGCTTCGCGGCGGCCGTACGGGTACTCGCTACGGGGATGTACAGCCGCGGCTCGGGGGTACCCGAGTACTGGCGGGGCGCGACGGGCTGAAGGACCACCGAAGAGCCTTCCCCGCAAGACCCCTCCCCGGAAGACAACCCCCCTCCCTGGAAGCCCCCACCCCGAAGGACTGAGCCACCATGCCCGTCGACCCCGTCGCCCGCACCGGCACCTGTCTCACCCTCGACGACGGCCGCTCGGCTGTCCGCTTCAGCCGCACCTACGAACACCCCGTCGACCGATTCTGGCGATTCGTGACCGATGCGGACGAGCTCGCCGGATGGTTCCCGTCCCGCCCCGAGATCGAGCTGCGGCCCGGCGGCACGATCACGTTCAGCGGCGACCCGCACGCGGCCGAATCCACCGGACACGTCATCGCTGTCGACCCGCCCCGGCACCTCTCCTTCGGCTGGGGCGGCGACGAGCTGCGCTTCGATCTCGAAGCACTCGAGGAGAAGCGCACGCTCTTCACGCTCACCGACATCCTCGCGGCCGAGAACACCGCGGCCCGCAACGCCGCCGGCTGGGAGGTATGTCTCGCCGCCCTCGACGCGACGGCGCGGGGCGAACGCGTCGAAGGGCCGCACGCCGGAGCCACGGCTCCCTGGAAGGAGATCTACCGCGGCTATGTCGAGGCCGGGGTCCCCTCGGGCGCCCCGGTCCCGGTTCTCGACTGATCGACCTGCCCGGTAGTAGCTAGCGCATCTGCCGCCGCACCAACTCGTGCAACCGCCCGCCCGTGTCCGCGAGGAGCTGCGCGGGCGGGCCCTGCTGGGCGACCCGGCCGTCCTCCATCACGATGACCCGGTCCGCGTCCATCACCGTGGACAGGCGGTGCGCGATCACGACCCGGGTGGCGTTGAGAGCCCGGGTGCTCTCGATGACCGTGCGCTGGGTCTCGTTGTCCAGGGCGCTGGTCGCCTCGTCGAAGAAGAGGATGCGGGGGCGGCGGATCAGCGCCTGGGCGATCATCAGGCGCTGGCGCTGACCGCCGGAGATCGCGCCACTGCCGGAGACGATCGTGTGCAGGCCCATCGGCATCCGCTGGATGTCCTCGGCGAGCCCCGCCATCTGGGCCGCCGCCATCGCCTCCTCGGGCGTGTACGGCTCGGTGCCGCAGATGCAGTCCAGGATCGACCCGGTGAACGGCTGCGCGTGCTGGAGCACCACTCCGCACTGACGGCGTACGGCGGACTGGTCGAGGGCGGCCAGATCCTGGCCGTCGTACAGCACACTGCCCGAGACCGGCTTGTCGAAGCCGATCAGCAGCCGCAGCAGGGTGGACTTGCCGCAGCCGCTGGGGCCGACGATCGCCACGAACTCGCCCGGCCTGATGTCGAACGACACGTCGTCCAGGACGAGCGGACCGTCGTCGGCGTACCGGAAGGAGAGCTTTCGGGCCTCGATGCCACCGGAGAGGACGCCGGGGCGCGTGCTGGCCACCCGCACCTCGGGCGTCGCGTCGAGCACCGGCTTGATCTCCTCGAACATCGGCAGCGCGGCCGCCGCCGAGACGAACGCGCCGGTGATCTGGGTGACCGAGGTCAACAGCATCGTCATCGACGTGTTGAAGGTGAGGAACTCGGCGGCCGAAAGAGAACCGCTCGCCGGGCCCGCCAGCAGCATGAACATCAACAGCGAGCAGAGCGGCAGATACACCGCGCCCATCTCCGTCGTCAGGTTCTTGATGCGACCGACCTTCTGCTGGAGCTCACGGCTGCGCGCGAACTCACCCGCCCAGGCGGCGTACGCGTAGTTCTCGGCGGCGGCGACCCGCAGCTTGGGCAGGCCCCGCAGGGTCTGGAACGCCTGGTTGTTCAGCTTGTTGCTCAGCACAATCAGCCGCCGCTGCCAGCGCACCTGCCACAGGCCGAGCCCCAGAAACCCGGCCGCGATGACGACGAGCATGCCGATCGCGGCCAGTGCCAGGGGCACGCTGAACCAGAGCAGCAGGCCCAGGTTCATCGCGCCGACCGTGCCCGCCTGCGCGAGGGTCGGGCCGACGCCCGCGAGGAGCCGGCGGATCGCGCTGATGCCCATCGCGGCGCTGGCCAGTTCACCGGTCGAGCGGGAGGTGAAGAACTTGGTCGGCAGCCGCAGCAGCCGGTCCCACACGGCCGGTTGGAGGGTGGCCTCGATCCGCCCCTCCATCCGCAGGATGGTGAGGTTCTGCAGCAGCATGAACGCCGCCGACACCACGCTGGTGATCATGATGGCCAGGCAGACCTGCACGATGAGGCTGTGCTGGGCCTTCGGCACGTACTCGCCGAGCACCTTGCCGGTGGCGATCGGCACCAGCGCGCCGATCGCGACGGTCACCAGCCCGCTGATCGCGAGATTGCGCAGATCGCCGCCCGTGCCCTGGAGACAGAAGCGCAGCAGCCGCAGCGGACTGAGCCGGCTCTCGGGAAGCGGGCGGTAGAACATCACGGCCCGCGGCTCGAACTCGCCTGCGTTGGCCTTCTCGACCGGCGTCTCCCGGCCCGAGGACGGTTGTACGGCGACGTATCCGCCGCGCCGCCACAGCAGCGCGACCGGTGTCCCCGACACGGCCCGGTGGCCCACCAGCGGGCCGATGTTGTCCCGCCACCAGCGCCCGTCGAGGCGCACCGCGCGGGTGCGCACGCGCGAGGCGAGCGCGATCCGCTCGACCGGGTCGAGCCGATCGCTCTCCGCGCCACTGTGCGACGGCTCCGCGAGCGTGATCCCGGCCGCGCGGGCGACCAGCTTGCAGGCCGCGTAGGAGGCGTCCGTGTCGGCCGTGGTCGGGCGCTTCGCCGACGACTTGCCGATGGACGCCAGCAGCGTCCGGTCGGCCTGGGCGCGGACGGCCTCACCCGCCTTGATGCCCGCCGCCGTACGGTCCTCGTGGCCGGCCTCGACCCGCTCGATCCAGCGGTCGAGCGTGGCCAGCAGTCGGTACTGCTGGTCGACCATGCCCTGCCAGACCGCCGAGTCCATGAGCAGGTCGGCCGCGGCCTCCGCGCCGTACAGCGAGCCGTACTGCACGCTCCCGGGCGGCACCTGCATCCAGAAGACGTCGTCGTCGGTGAGCGCGGCGGCGTTCTCCGTGGCCATCGGCGCTTGGAAGAGGATGGAGAGGCTGCGGCCGACGCCGAGGGCGAGAGCGTACTCCAGTGGGCTCGAAGTCGGGGGTACGTACTGGGGGTTGCCGTACTCGTCGTAGGACCAGGTCTGGGTGTCGACGGGCTGGTACAGCTCGCGCAGCACGATCCGGTGCACCGCACAGTCCCTGAGCGGCCGTCCGACAAGCGTGTGCTGGGGCCCCGCGACCGGGCCGAGCAGCAGCGAGCCCGCTTCGAGGCGGCCGAGGTGGTGCCAGTGGCCCTGCTGCACGGCGTCGACCGCGAACAGGTCCATGGCGCCCGCCGCGACGAGCCACAGCACCTGCGGGCCTTCCAGATCAAGGCGGTTGAGCCCGGAGCAGTCGATCGGCGTGCCCATACCGCCGAGCGCGCCGAGGACGAGATCTCCCTCGCGTGCGCCCTCGTGAACCGTGGTCATCTCATCGCTCCTTGACCAGCTCGGCGTACGGACCGCCGGCCGCGACCAGGGCGTCGTGCCGCCCGCGTTCCACGATCGTGCCGTGCTGGAGCACCACGATCTCGTCACTGTCGCGCACGGTGCTGAGCCGGTGCGCGATCACCACGCAGGCGCAGCCGCGCTTGCGCAGGTTGTCGATGACGGTCTGCTCGGTCTCCGCGTCCAGCGCGCTCGTCACCTCGTCGAGGACCAGGATGCTGGGCCTGCGCACCAACGCCCGTGCGATCTCGAGGCGCTGCCGCTGGCCGCCGGAGAAGTTGTGCCCGTCCTGCTCGACCCGGCTGTGGATGCCACCGGGGCGACGCATGACCACGTCGTAAAGCGCCGCGTCCTCCAGCGCCGCGACCACCGCGTCGTCGGGGATCGACGGGTCCCACAGCGCCACGTTGTCGCGGACCGTCCCCTCGAAGAGGAAGACGTCCTGGTCGACGAAGGAGACGGAGGCCGCGAGCGCGCCGCGCGGGATGTCCTCCAGCCGCTGGCCGTCGATGCGGATCACCCCCTCCCACGGGGCGTACAGTCCCGAAATCAGCCGGGAAACCGTCGACTTGCCGCTTCCCGAGCCGCCGACCAGCGCGACCTGCTGGCCCGGGCCGACCGTCAGCGAGAAGCCGGTGAGCAGCGGCTTGTCCAGCGGGCTGTAGCCGAACGTGATGTTCTCCAGCTCGACATGGCCGTGCAGGCGGCGGGTGGAATCGCCGCTGCCGGAGCGGGCGTACAGCGGGTCGGCCTGGAAGTTCTCGACGTCCTTGAGGCGCGCGACGTCGGCCGCGAAGTCCTGGATACGGCCGGCGACGCCGTTGAGCCGGGTGAGCGGCGCGGTGAAGCGGGTGACGAGAGCCTGGAAGGCGACCAGCAGACCGACCGAGATGTGGCCCTCGACCGCTCGCAGACCGCCGATCCACAGAATCAGCGCGGAGTTGAGCGTCGCGAGGGTCGGCGCGACCACGCCCAGCCAGGCGCTCGGCACACCGAGGCGTTGCTCCTCCTCCAGCGTGGTGGCGTGCTGCCCGGCCCACTTGCGGAAGTAGCCGTCCTCCCCGCCGGTCGCCTTCATCGTCTCGATCAACTGAAGCCCGGTGTACGCCGTGTTGGTGAGGCGGGCGCTGTCCGCGCGCAGCTTCGCGGTGCGGGTCGCGCGCAGCCGGATCACCACCCGCATCGCCACCACGTTCAGCAGCGCCACACCGATCCCCACGGCCGTGAGCTGCGGATCGTAGGTGTAGAGCAGCACGGCGTAGAGGACGACCACGATCGCGTCCACGCCGGCCGCCGCCAGGTCGCGGGCCAGGGTCTCGGCCACCGCGTCGTTCGACTGGAGCCGCTGCACCAGGTCGGCCGGGCTGCGCTGGGAGAAGAAGGTGACCGGCAGCCGCAGCAGATGGCGCAGGAAGCGGGCGCTGGAGAGCGTCGAGGAGATGATGCGGCCATGCAGCAGATTCGCCTGTTGCAGCCAGGTCAGCACCACCGTGAGCACCACGGAGGCGCCCATCGACGCGAACAGCACGCCGAGCAGCGAGGTCTGACCGCCGATCAGATAGCTGTCGATGTACGTCCGGCTGAGCGCCGGCACCGCCGCACCGACCGCCACCAGCAGCAGGCTCGCCAGCACGGCCGCGGGCATCGTGCCCGAAGTGCCGCGCAGCCGGGCCGGCATGGCACCGAGGACGCCCGGCTTGCGGCCGCCCCTGCGGAAGTCGGGCCCCGGCTCCATGACCAGGACCACGCCGGTGAAACTGGTGTCGAAGTCCTCCATCGGGATGAAACGGCGGCCCTTGCCGGGGTCGTTGATGTGCACGCCGCGACGTCCGAAGCGGCGGCCCATGCCGTCGTACACGACGTAGTGGTTGAACTCCCAGAACAGGATCGCGGGCGCCTTCACCTCGGCGAGCGCGGCCGTGTCCATCTGCATGCCCTTGGCCGTGAGGCCGTAACTGCGGGCCGCCTTCAGGAGGTTGCTGGCGCGTGAGCCGTCCCTGGAGACACCGCACGCGATGCGCAGCTCCTCGAGGGGGAGGTGGCGCCCGTAGTGGCCGAGCACCATCGCGAGGGAGGCCGCGCCGCACTCCACGGCCTCCATCTGGAGCACGGTGGGGGTACGGACGGTCTTGCCCCGGCCCTTGGGAGTCGTGCGTTTCGGCGGGGCGGAGCGGCGCCTGCCCCGGGTGTCCTGTGCGGCGGTCACGGCAGGAGCCAATCGATCGGGCGCTGGTCGGCCAGACGGATCGCACCCGTGGCCAGGGTCATGGAGGTCAGCGCGTACGGTGGTCCGTCCGCCGAGGACCACTTGAGGCCGCTCTCGGTGCCGGACGAACGGTCGAGGCGGACCAGGACGGCCACCGGCCTGCCCTTCTTGGTGAACTGCTCGCCGAGCTGGCTGTCACCGAGGAACGAGGCGATCTGCTGTTGGGTCTGCACACTCCGGCCGACCGCCTTCACATGGCCGCGCAGCACCCCGTACTGCTGGGTCGGCACCGACTGGACGGTGAGGTCGACCGCGGCGTTCGCGGGGATCGTGGAGGCGCTCTCGGCGGGGACGTAGACCGTCGCGTACAGCGGATCGTCGGCGTCCGCGACCTTCTCGACAGCGGCGACGTTCGCGCCGGTGGAGATGATCGCGCCGATGGTGGCGGCGAGCGCGGTGACGCGGCCCGCGGCGACCGTGCGGACGACAGCGGTTTCGCCCTGTGCGGTACGGACCTTCAGTACCGGGGCGTTCGCGGCGAGCTGTTCGCCCTCTTTGGCGAGGACCGCGGTGACCTGACCGGCGACCGGGCTCTGCAGGACGTAACTACCCTGCCCGTGGGTGAGGATGGCGGGGGCGTTGACCGTGGACGCCACGGTGCCCGTCACCGCCCAGACGGAGGCGGCCGCCATGACGACCACCGTCACGGACAGCACGAGCCAGCCCTGTGGGCGAGCGAAGCGCACCGGAAGGTCGAGCTCTTCGGGCGACTGCAGCTTGGCGAGGGCCTGTTGGCGGAACTGCACGGGACTTCCCTCACCTGTTCGAGAGATTTACGGCATCCGAGAGTCCCGGAACCGGGGAGCGGTTCCGGGACTCAACGGCACATACCTGCGATCAGAGACCGGAAACCAGGCCGGTGACCGGGGCGGTGTTCAGACCGGTCACGCCCTCGACGGTGCCGACGACGGTGCCCACGAGGCCGGAGACCGGGGCGATGCCGTCGACCAGGCCGGTGACGGTGCCAACGGCGTTCAGCGACAGGCCGCCGGAGACGTTGTCGAGGTCGGCGTCCGAGATCTCGGCGGTCTCAACACGGGGGGTGGAGTTCATGATGGAACTTCCCTTCGTATGGGTATTCATAAGGGGGTAGAGCGGCCCCCTCTGGGGACAGATGACGGCCGCCACCGCGGGGCTGCGGCACCCGTTTGCGGGAACCGTGTGGTCCCCGTTCCCGGAGCTTTGCTGCGACCTCCGCGGTGCAACGGATCAAAGCACGGCCGCAGGGTACGCATCCAATCAACCAGGGCTCTCACCAGGGGATTTGAGCACCGTCGCGGTCCAACCGTGCAGGTGTGCGCACGTATCGACGGCCAGTTCTTCACATGCTGCACAGCAAAGTCCTGGGCCGGCCCTTGCCTCCCCGTGAGCGAAAGGGACAGTCCCACCGCAATGGCGCGGAGCGGCCGACGCGACTGTGCAGATCTGTCGCACGCCGTGACGCGCCTGCGTATTCGATGTGCAGATTCCCTGAAGCAGGGATTCCGATCCGGCAGGGAGACGGAGCGTCACCAAGTGGTGGCGGACGGTGTGCTGTTCGGTCGAGGGGTGCGTGCGCGCTGCTCGTGCGCGCCGTGTCGGCCGACAGGCAGCTCGAGCTCCCGGGGGCAGCGGAAAGGCCCGATTGCCTGGTAATCCGTACCTTTCACCGATGCAACTCCTGGTTTTCTTCAAGGCAGTTGAACAACCCACGCGGCTCACGCGTACCAACAAGCATCCAGGCGCCCCCCTAGTCAGCTGCCGGACGGCGGCATCGACCCCGTCCCCAGGAGGTCAAGAGTTGAGTCACAAAAGGATTCCCAAGCGCAAGGCCGCACTGGCTGTAGGAAGCGTCGCGGCGCTCGGAGCGGCGGCCCTGCTGCTGCCCAACGCCAATGCGTCCCAGACCGATGCGACCGACGCCGCGCCCAAGACGCTGAAGGCCGCGGACGCCTCGGACCTCGCTGCCCTCCTCGCCTCCCAGCTCGGTGAGGCCTTCGGTGGCGCGTACTACGACGCCGCGAAGCAGCAGGTCATCATCAACGTCGTCGGCGACAACAGCAGTGTCGTCCAGGTGATCGAGAGCGCCGGAGCCGTCCCGCGCAGCGTGGACAACAGCCTGGCCGCCCTTGAGACCGCGGCCCAGACGCTGAAGAAGGACGCGACCATCCCCGGCACGGCATGGTCCGTCGACCCCAAGACGAACCAGATACAGGTGACCGCCGACACCACCGTCACAGGTGCGAAGTGGGACCAGCTGACGTCGACCGTCGACTCGCTCGGCTCCGGCGTGGCCACCGTCAAGAAGTCCGCCGGTACGTTCAAGACGTTCGTGGACGGCGGCGACGCCATCTTCGGCGGCGGAGCCCGCTGCTCGCTGGGCTTCAACGTCACCGCGGGCGACGGCAGCCCCGCCTTCCTGACCGCGGGCCACTGCGGTGTCGCCGCGGCCGCGTGGTCGGACGCGCAGGACGGCGAGCCGATCGCCACCGTCGACCAGGCCACGTTCCCCGGCGACGGCGACTTCGCCCTCGTCAAGTACGACGACCCGGCCACGGTGACCAACAGCGTGGTCAACGTCGGAGACGGCCAGACCGTCGAGATCAACCAGGCCGCCGACGCCGCGGTGGGCCAAGAGGTCTTCCGGATGGGCAGTACCACCGGTCTGTTCGACGGCACCGTCACCGGACTCGACGCCACCGTGAACTACCCGGAGGGCACGGTCACCGGGCTCATCCAGACCGACGTCTGCGCCGAACCGGGCGACAGCGGCGGCTCGCTCTTCACCCAGGACGGCAGCGCGATCGGCCTGACCTCGGGCGGCAGCGGTGACTGCACCGTGGGCGGCGAGACCTTCTTCCAGCCTGTGACCACCGCGCTGGAGGCGGTCGGCGCGACGCTGGGAGCGGGTGACGCCATCGGCGGCGAGGGTGACGCGGAAGGCGGCGTGGGTGACGCCGAGGGCGGCGTGGGTGAAGCCGAAGGCGGCGCGGGTGACGCCGAGGGTGGCGCCGGAGACGTGAGCGCCGAGCCCAGCGACCCCGCCGCGGGTGACGAGGCCGGGGCCGGCGCCGAGGAGTCGGGCGCCGCGGGTGACGAGTCCGGCACCGGTGTGGACGACGGTTCCGGCCTGGTCACCCCGTGACGCCGGTGACGCAGAGCCACTGACCTGGCCCGGAACAACGGTCCCGGTCGACAGTGGAAAGGTCCGGCCCTCCGGCGGGAGGGCCGGACCGCACTGTTGGCGTAACCGCCCTGAGGCTTGCCTCAGTCGTGCGGTCGCGCCCGCAGCAGGAGCAGCGCGACGTCGTCGCGTCGCTCCCGCATCGCCGCCAGGCTCCGCTGGACCAGGCTGTCGGCCAGCGCGTCCAACGGCAGGTCGTCGCCCTCGGCGAGCCACCGCCCGAGGTCGGCCAGGGCGTCCTCGATGTCCGTGCCGGGGGACTCGATCAGGCCGTCCGTGTAGAGGGTGAGCACGGAACCCGGGGTGAACGGGACCTCGGTCGTCGGATACCTGGCGTCTGCGTCGATCCCCAGCAGCGGCCCTCCGGCCAGGTCCAGCACCCGCACCCGGCCGTCCGGCCGGCGCAGCAGCGGGGGCGGGTGTCCCGCCCGCGCCATGACGGCCACCTCGCGCGCGGGGTCGAGCCACAGATACAGGCAGCTCGCGAACAGCTCGGTACCCAGGTCGATCAGGAGCCGGTTGGTGCTGCGCATGACCTCCTCCGGTGGCTGACCGACGGTCGTGTACGCGCGTACGGCCGTACGGAGCTGCCCCATCAGCCCCGCCGCCGTCACGTTGTGGCCCTGGACGTCTCCGATGACCGCCGCGGCCCGCCCGTGCGAGGGCACCAGGTCGTAGAAGTCGCCGCCGATGTCCATGCCCTGGGTGGCCGGGAGATAACGTGCGGCCGCCTCGATCGAGGGCAGCGAAGGCAGTGAGTGCGGCAGTAGTGCGGCCTGCAGACCGTGCGCCAGCCGCAGCTTGGCGTCATAGAGGAGGGCCCGCTCCAGCGCCTGCGCGATCAGACTGCTCAGGCTCGTCAGCACCGCCCGCTCCTCCGCCGGGAAGGTGTGCGGCTGCGCGTACCCGAGGACGCAGGTGCCCACCGGACGTCCGGACGCGATCAGCGGCAGATACGCCCAGGCCGCCATGCCGTCGGGTGTCGCGCGCCGGGCCGGATAGAGGTGCTCCAACTGCTGACGGGAGTCGAAGAAGGCCGGCACCCCGGTGTTCAGGGCCTGGGTGCCCGGCGTGTGCTCGCTGAGCGGCAGCCCCTCCCAGCGCTCCACGATGTGCGCGTCCGGGTACCCATGGTGTCCGAGCACATGCAGGCGGCCCGCCCGGGAACCGAGGACGGCCAGGGCCTGGCTTCCCGCGGCGGGCGCGATCTCGTCCGCGACCAGCTGCACCACGTCCTGCACACTCGCCGCCTCGGTGAGCGCGCTGGCCAGGCTGAGCACATGGGAGATGGTCACCAGACCCGGGATGGCGTCGTCGCCGTCCTGCGCCCCGCCGCGGCTCGACCTGGACACCGGCCGGGCCCGGGAGATGCGTACGCTCAACCCGTTCGTACTGGGATAGAGACGGAACGACAGCCAGTCGCCCGGCGGCCGCAGCGCCACGAACGACGTCACTTGCTGGCTGATCAGCGCGCCGCGGTATCGGTCCGCGTAAACGGGGTCGTCCAGCCAGGGCACGGTCTCCCACAGCCGGGTGCCCCGCAGATCACCCACCGGGACGCCGAGCAGCTCGGCCGTCGCGGCGTTGGCGAAGCTGACCCGCCCGTTCAGGTCCAGTGCGCACAGCCCGTACGGCAGCCGGGCCACCATCCGCGTCACCTCCGCCGCGCCGAGCGGGCCGGCGAGCAGATCCGGCTCGTGGTCGACCGGCCGGTTTTCTTCCGCCGCCCGTTCCAGGTGCAGCGCGAGCCGGTCGCAGGCCGCGGTGATACGGCCGCGGACCCGTTCGTACAGCTCCGGCGGACGGGCGCCGGGCCAGAGCAGGAAGACGGCGCCGTAGGTGGTCTTCTCGGTCGCCACCGGCAGGGCTGCCAGCGCGAAGGGGTAGGGCAGGACCACGGCGACCCGGGGAAAGCGGCGGGCCATCTCCTCCTCGCCGCTGACCCAGATGGGCCGACACTCGCGCACCGCCGCGGCTACCGGAATCGGACTGTTGAGCCCCACTCGCTCCCACGGCGCGGCGAACGCCCTGGGCATGCCTGCCATCACCGCCATCTCCAGGACGGGCTCGCCGGACGCCAGCAGATACACCCCGCCCGAGAGGGCGTGCACGTCGTCCATCAGCGAGGCCAGCGTCAACGACAGCAGCGGCCCTTCGACCGGCGCCGCCCCTTCGGCCGACGCCCGCTCGGACCCCTGCCTGTCGGACACGCCGACCACCTCCTAGCAGGCCGCGCGAAGGTCCCAGGGATCAAGGCTCCCCCTTGACCGAGCTTTCCGCACGGCGAGCCACGCCCGGCGTGGGGTGCGGCTGCTGGGCTCCGCCGCAGGCCCGACGGCCTCGGAACGGTCACAAGGGCTGCGCGAGCGCCCCGGAAGCGCTGTAATGACGGACGTGGCAAGTGAGGGCGCGACGCAACGCGGAACGAGAACGCTGCGTGCCGAACTTGCCCTCAAGACGCTCACCACGGACCTGGAACCGCTCGAACGACTGCGCCGCCTCCTCGAACAGGCCCTCGTCTTCGCCGACGCGACCATCGTCGCGGTGTACTCGCCCACACAGAGCGGTGACGAACTCCGCCTGGCCGAGTCCGTCGGCGTGCCCAGGACGCTCTACGGGCTGCGCGACAGCTATCTCCTCACCGGCGAATCCCTCGCGGCGGACGTACAGCGCTCGGGCCGCCCGCGGTGGTTCGGCCCGGCGGAACTGGGCCGCTGCGCCGATGCCCGTCGGCTGCCGTCCCAGGACTTCTGGCTGGCCGTCCTGCCGCTGCGGGACTCCGGCTGCCTGGTCGCCGTCAGCGAGAAGCCGGGCGGATTCGACCCCGAGAACCGGGAATGTCTGGCGCTGATCGCCGAGGCCGGAGTCTCCCCGCCCCCCGCCGCCGCGGTCGACCACGACGAACTGCCGGCCAGCTCGTTCGACCTCGCCATGGACACCGGGCACGTCGAGGTCGACGACGAGATGCTGGAGCTGTTCGGCCTGGGCCCGGCCGAATTCGACGGCAAGGTCGAGACCCTGCTGTCGTTGACCGTCCCGGAGGACCTGCCCTCGCTGATGTCCGTGGTGGAGGCGGACCACATGTCCATCGGCGACCGCGAGCTGGAGTTCCGCATCCTGCAGCCCTCCGGCGAGCAGAAGTGGCTACGGTTGCGCGGCCGCCTCCTGCCCGGTGGAGAGGGCCGCCCGGCCCGGCTGGTGGGCACGGTCTCCGACGCCTCCAGCATGCGCCCCGGCGTCAACGACGTGGCCCGCGTCCAGCGGCTCGCCGCCGCCCTCGCCACCGCGGGCACCGTCCGCGACGTCGGCCGGGCCGTGGTCGCCGCGCTGCGGGCGCCCCTCCAGGCCGACCGGATCGCCCTCGCCGAGCTCGAGGGAGACCGCCTGGTCGTCACCGTCCTTGACCCGCCCGAAGCAGATGCCTGGCCCGACCTGTGGCGCACCGAGTGGCGCTCGGAGTGGCCCGACGCGCCAGTACGTTCCATGCCGACGCTCGCGGCGGCCCTCAGCGAGGGGCGCCCCGTCGTCTGGCCCGCCGGGGCACCCCTGGAACCCGCGCTCGCCGACGTGGGTCCCGGCGGTCTCGCCGTCCTCCCGCTGCCCGCCGGTGGGCGCATCGCCGGCGCCTGCCTGATCGGCTGGGACTCCCCGCACGAGTTCGGTACCGACGAACGCGCCCTGCTCACCGCGTCCGCCGGCCTCGCCGGCCAGGCCCTGATGCGCGCCCACGCCTTCGACGCCGAACACGAGCTGATCGGCATGCTCCAGCGCACCCTGCTCCCGCGCAGGCTGCCCAAGCTCGCCGGAGCGGTCGCCGTGGCCCGCTATCTGCCCACCACGGCGGGCCTGGAGGTCGGTGGCGACTGGTACGACGTGATCCCGCTGCCCGACAACCACGTCGCCCTCGTCATCGGCGACGTCCAGGGACACAACGCCTCGGCCGCGACGCTGATGGGCCAGATGCGCACAGCGCTACGCGCGTACGCCGTGGAGGGCCACCCCCCGGACGTCGTCGTCTCGCACGCCAACCGCCTCCTCATGGACCTCGAGACCGACCTCTTCGCCACCTGCTGCTATGTCGACGTGGACATGGAGGAGGGCTCCGCCTGGTGCGTACGCGCCGGACACCATCCGCCGGTGCTGCGCCACCCGGACGGGGGTACGGAGATCGTCCAGTCCGAGGGCGGGCCGCCGCTCGGCGTCGTCCTGCAGGCCGACTTCCCGATGAGCCCGCTGCGGCTCCAGCCCGGCACGATCGTGGCCCTGACCACGGACGGGCTCGTCGAATCCGTCGAGGTCGACATCGAGGACGGCCTGGACCGGCTCGCCGGGGAGCTCGCCGCCTCCGACCCCGCACACCTCGGAGTGGTGGCGGACGGACTCCTCACGGGCGCCAACCGCAGCGACGACGTCGCCCTTCTCCTCATGCGCTACGACGGCTTGGCAGTGCGCCCGCTGCGCGAGACCTGGACGGTCTGGCGCGTTCCCGAGGCGGTCCGGCACGCCCGCCGCTTCACCCGGCGCACCCTGCGCGCCTGGGGTGTCGGCGACGAGATCGACGCCGCGCTCCTCGTCGTCTCCGAACTCGTCACCAACGCCCTCGTGCACACCGACGGTCCGGTCCGATTCGACCTCATGCTCATCAACCACCGCCTGCGGATCGCCGTCGCGGACTCCTCACCGCGGACACCCGTCAAGCCCACCAGCATCGGCTGGGAGGCCACCGGCGGCCGCGGCATCCTCCTCGTCGAGGCCATGTCGGCGGCCTGGGGCACGGTGCCGGTCAGTGGCGGCAAGCAGGTGTGGAGTGAGATCCTTCTGGACTGAGCTCGTTTCTTCGACGCACCCGCGGCGCCGGCCGGATTGCCGCGACCTCCAAAGGGCCGACGGAGGGGTTCACCGGTGCACCACCCCGTTCGCCGCCGGTCCTCGACCGGCCGTCCGCCTGCTCAAGTGGCGTCAGACATCCTCGTACTTCCCCTTCGGCCGCCGATGCGCACCGGGTATCTCGTCGCCGTTGCTGTCGGAGACCGTGGCGAACCAGGAAGTGGCCCAGACCGTCATGCGGTCCGGCTCGTGGATCGTATGGAACGGGTGGTCGTCCCAGTGCCCGTACGACGTGACCCTGACCACCTCTCCAGGCAGGAGCCAGTAGTCCTGGCCGAACGGCTCCAGCCACAGCTCCAGCAACTCGGTGCCGTCGTTCTGTACCAGCATGGGTACGGGGTTCCCCAGCTTCCGGATGGCCTCGTGGCTGAAGTCTCCGGCGCCCTGCATGTTCTTCTTCAGCGGTGCGATGAAGCGCTCGGCAGGTGTGCGCTCGGGCCTGTCGTGCTTCTTTCTCCTCCACATGACGATGATTGTGGCCCCGGCGCTTCGAGGCCCTGACAGCTGGCCCTCGAAGCGGCAGTTGTCTGTGGGGCTGGTGTGGGTAAGGCGGATAAGGTCGCGGACCAGACGCTCCGAATGGGCCGGTCGACACAGGGGGCACCAGGCATGCAGACGCCGGATCAGATATGGAACGACGCCGATCTGCCCACCCGACGGCTCGCCGGGCTGGCGCTCAACCCGTCCGCGCCGCAGGACGTCCTGCTGCGCCTGCTTGCCGACGGTCCGCTCGCCGTACGGATGGTGCTGTGCCGGGACCGGATCCTGCCCGACGCCGTCGTCGATGCCGTGATCGAGCACCCCGACACGTACACCCGCAGCTTCTTCGCCCGTAACCCGCACGTCGATCCGGCCCAGCGGGCACGGCTGATCGACGACCCGGAGTGGTTCGTCCGCGCCCACCTCGCCGAGGGGCCCCGGATGCCCAGCCCGGCACGGCCCAAGCCGCTGCCCGACGAGGCCATCGTGCACATGATCAGCACGTACGAGGACGAAAACATGGGCAGCCTCGGCTTCTACCAGCAGATCTCCACCGGGCTGAGACGGTCCCTGCACACGCATCCGGTCGCGAAGGTCCGCTGTTGGGGGGTCGGCAGGTGGTCAGGGCTGTCCGCCGATGCGCGGGCCGCGCTGCTGGCGGACCCCGACGCCGATGTCCGGGAGCGGGCGCAGCGGCACGAGCGCTACGAGGATCCGGCGTGCATGGAGAGGGAGTTGCCCGCGAGGCCCTGCCACGGACGCACCGACATCCTGCTCAACCGGGCCCTCAGCAGAGCAGTCGTGGACGGCGTCCTCACCGCTCCGGCCAGAGAGGATGAGCGGGCGACGATCGCCGCCAACCCCAGCCTCCCCACCGACGTGGTGGTCCTGCTGGCCGCCGATCCGGACCCGGAGGTACGGAGGAGGATCGCGTCCCGCGCGGACCTCGGGCCCGATGAGCGCCGCGGACTCGCCGTGGACCCCGACCCGAAGGTGCGACTGGCGGTGTCCGTGCACCCCGAGCTGAGCGAGAAGGAGCGGGCCGCCATCGACTACGAGGTCCCCATGGACTGCGGCTTCACCTTCCGACACGCGCCCGAGGTGCCCCCGGCCCCCGAGGCCGTTCGCCGCGACGCACTCTCCGCCCACCCGCTGCTACGCCGGAAGGCGGCCGGGGACCACTCGCTGCCGCCGGACCTCGTGGCACGCCTGGCCGCCGACGAGGACCTCGGCGTGCGCGTGTTGCTGGCCCAGAACCATCCGCACGCCCCGGCGCCCCTCCTGCTGCGCAGCTTCCTGGAGTACACCGGCCGCGAGCGCGCCCATCTCACCACCCGGCCGAACTTCCCGACCACCGGACTGGCCGCCTTCGCCGACCACGAGGACCCCGAGGTCCGCGCCTTGGTCGCGCTCGACCCCGAGACAGGTCCGGCAACCGTGGAACGCCTCACCCGGGACCCGGACCCCGCCGTACGGGCCGCCCTGGCACGCCACCCGAACCTCCCGCCACCCCGGCTGGCGGAACTCCTCGACGACGAGGAACTGGCCCACGTGGCCGCCGCGAACCCGGCATGGGACGCGGACACCATCCGCCGACTCGCGGCGGCACCCCTGGACGGCAGGACATAGCCTGGACGCCGTGCGTCTGCTCCTCATGTCCGACACCCACCTCCCCAAGCGGGCCAAGGAACTGCCCCTGCAGTTGCTGGCCGAACTTCCGCGCGCCGACGTCGTCGTCCACGCGGGCGACTGGGTGGACACCGCCACCCTCGATCTCCTGGAGGAGCGTGCACACAGGGTCGTCGGGGTGTACGGCAACAACGACGGCGCGGCCCTGCGCGCACGCCTCCCCGAGGTCGCCCGCGTGGAACTCGACGGCCTACGCCTCGGAGTCGTCCACGAGACCGGCGCCGCCGAGGGCCGCGAGCGGCGCTGCGCCGAGCGCTACCCCGACCTCGACGTCCTGGTCTTCGGCCACAGCCACATCCCGTGGGACACCACCACGGAGACCGGCCTGCGCCTCCTCAACCCGGGCTCCCCGACCGACCGTCGTCGCCAGCCCCACTGCACGTACATGACCGCGACCGTGGCCGACGGACAGTTGGCCGACGTGACCCTGCACCGGCTTTCGCCCCGCGCCGGCTAGCTCTCTGGTTCGAGGTGCCGTGGATGGATCGCGCCGCCCGTCGCCGTCAATGGCGTCCCGCTGCCGCCCCACCGCAGCGCGACGATCTCCGCGGCGACGGACACGGCCACTTCCTCCGGTGTACGCGCGCCCAGGTCGAGTCCGACCGGCGAACGCAGCCGTGACAGCTCGCGCTCATCGAGCCCGACGTTCCGCAGCCGTCGCATCCGGTCGTCGTGGGTAAGTCGGCTGCCCATCGCCCCGATGTACGCGGCGGGGCGGCGCAGCGCCTCCTCCAGCAGGGGCACGTCGAACTTCGGGTCGTGGGTGAGGACGCAGATCACCGTGCGCGCGTCGGTCGTCGTAGCGCTCAGATAGCGGTGCGGCCAGTCGACGACGACCTCCACGCCTTCGGGGAACCGCTTTGGCGTGGCGAAGACAGGGCGGGCGTCGCACACGGTGACGCGGTAGCCGAGGAAGTCGCCGATGCGGGCGACCGCGGCCGCGTAGTCGATCGCGCCGAAGACCAGCATGCGCGGCGGCGGTGCGAAGGAGTGGAGGAAGACGGTGACGGCGTCCTCGCGGCGCTCGCCGTTCGGACCGTAGTGCCGCTGTCCGGTGGCGCCCTGGGCCAGTTCGCCGCGGGCGTCGGCGGTGACGGCCACGTCGAGACCGGTCGCCCCGAGGGAGCCGGCGACCTGGTCGGGCCAGACGGCGAGCGTGGCCCCGCGCGGCGCCGGTCCGCCGATCACCGTCGCCACGGTCACGGGGCGTCCGTCGGCCACCGACTCGGCCACCGCGCCGAAGGAGGGATCCTCGTCGGGCGTCACCCGGCGGACGAGCAGGGTGATCTCGCCGCCGCAGGTGAGGCCGACCGCGAACGCGTCCTCGTCGCTGTATCCGAAGGTCGCGAGGCGTGCCTCGCCGGACTCGACCACCTCCTGGGCCAGCTCGAAGACCGCCCCCTCGACACAGCCGCCCGAGACACTGCCCACGACCTCGTCGCCGGGCCCCACCGCCATGGCGGCTCCCGGGTCGCGGGGCGCGCTGCGGCTGACCGCCACCACCGTGGCGAGCCCGAACGGGGTCCCCGCCGTGTACCACCGGTGCAGCGCCGGGAGGATCTCACGCATGGCTCGCTCCGCTCTCCGCAGGGTGCGTCCCACTCAAGGTTCCGCTCCTCTCGCCGGCGACCGCGGGGCTCCGCCCCAGCACCCCGGCGGAAGACCGCGCGCCCCCGCAAACGGCAACCCCAGTGGCCCCTGCACCCCGGCAGCAGCCCGCACGCCCCACACCACCCGGCGAGCGGAGCGCGCCGGACCTGCGTCCCGGCGGGAAGCCGCGTCCGTCGGGTCCCCCGCGCGTGCTCTTCTTTGCCCGCCGGGCCCCAGGGCCGCGTCCGCGCGCAGTTGTCCCGCCGGCGGACCGTCTTCCCCGCCCCCCGCTC
The DNA here is from genome assembly GCF_040652275.1 of Streptomyces sp. NPDC048275. Taxonomy (NCBI): domain Bacteria; kingdom Bacillati; phylum Actinomycetota; class Actinomycetes; order Kitasatosporales; family Streptomycetaceae; genus Streptomyces; species Streptomyces sp. NPDC048275. The sequence goes on along the minus strand of NZ_JBEZLR010000035.1, from coordinate 44,457 downwards.
ATCCGCACCCTCCGGCCGCTGAGGGGGCCTTCCCAGCGTCCCCGTGCAGGTGCTGCCGCACGCGGGCGAAGCGCGCTCCCCGCATCTGTTGGCGACCCCGTCAGGTATTTCGCGGTGCTGCGAGAGGGCTGAACGGCGTCGTTCTCCCGTGGGGCGGACCAGGGCGGCAGAGGGCTGGGCGGAGCGCGCTATGGGCCGCATGTTCAGAATGCGAGATATGCGTCCGTAATGACAAGGTAAAGTAGTGGCCATAGGGTGCGCCGGGAAGTCTGGTCGGCAACGTCGTCAGTGACCCCTCGTGACGGCCGTCAGCAACTGATACCGACCCGGAAGGTGCACCCCGTGGCCGCGCCCAGCACGAACCCCCGCAAGTTCCTCGGACGGCTGTCCCTGCCCGAGCGGAACTTCGTCGCCGACGCACTGCGGACCGAGACCGTGGGCGGCGTGCTGCTGCTGGTCGCTGCCGTCACCGCACTGATCTGGGCGAACTCGCCGCTGCGGGACAGTTACGCGGACGTGAGCCACTTCCATCTCGGGCCCGCGGCGCTCGGCCTGAACCTGTCCGTCCAGCACTGGGCGGCCGACGGACTGCTCGCGGTGTTCTTCTTCGTCGCCGGTATCGAGCTCAAGCGAGAGCTGGTGGCCGGGGATCTCCGGGATCCGAGGGCCGCCCTGCTGCCGGTCGCCGCAGCGATCTGCGGGATGGCCGTACCGGCGCTCGTCTACACCCTCACCAATGTCATGGGGGACGGGTCCCTCGCGGGGTGGGCCGTACCGACCGCCACCGACATCGCCTTCGCGCTCGCCGTGCTCGCCGTGATCGGGACGTCGCTGCCGTCCGCCCTGCGCGCCTTCCTGCTCACCCTCGCCGTCGTCGACGATCTGTTCGCGATACTCATCATCGCGATCTTCTTCACCGACAGGATCGACTTCGCGGCTCTCGGCGGGGCCGTCATCGGGCTCGCCGTGTTCTGGCTGCTGCTGCGCAAGGGCGTACGCGGGTGGTACGTGTATGTACCGCTCGCGCTGGCCAACTGGGGCCTGATGTACAACAGCGGCGTGCACGCCACCATCGCCGGTGTCGCGATGGGCCTGATGCTGCGCTGCCACCGGCACGAGGACGAGGAGCACTCCCCCGGCGAGCACATCGAGCATCTCGTGCGGCCCCTGTCGGCGGGACTCGCCGTTCCCCTGTTCGCCCTGTTCAGCGCGGGGGTCGCGGTCTCCGGCGGGGCGCTGGGGGATGTGTTCACGCGGCCCGAGACACTGGGTGTCGTGCTCGGACTCGTCGTCGGCAAGGCGGTCGGCATCTTCGGCGGTACGTGGCTCACGGCCCGGTTCACCAAGGCCTCGCTCAGCGACGATCTGGTCTGGCCGGACGTCTTCGCCATCGCCTCCCTCGCCGGTATCGGTTTCACCGTCTCGCTGCTCATCGACGAGCTCGCCTTCCAGAGCGACCTTGCGCTCACCGACGAGGTGAAGGCCGCCGTCCTGATCGGCTCGCTCATAGCCGCCGTATGCGCGACCGCGCTGCTGAAGATACGTAACGCCAAGTACCGTGCGCTGTGCGAGACGGAGGAGCGAGACGAGGACCTCGACGGCATCCCGGACATCTACGAGCAGGACAACCCGGCATACCACCTGCGGATGGCCGAGATTCACGAGCGGAAGGCCGCTGAACACCGGAGGCTTGCCGAAGTAACGGGCGGGGCAAGCGAGGAGAACGACGGTCCGGCATGATCGGACACGACAAAACAAACCAAGAAGACCAGCACGCAAAAACAGGGAGTCCGCGATGAGCGCACCCGACGGCAGCCCGGTCGGCGCCGAACGCAGCATCGGCCAGCTGTTCGCCTCGGCGACGACCGAAATGTCCGCACTGGTGCACGACGAGATCGCGCTGGCGAAGGCGCAGCTCAAGCACGATGTCAAGCGCGGTGCGGTGAGCGGCGGCTCGTTCTCCGCGGCCGGCGCGGTGCTGATCTTCTCCCTGCCGATGCTGAACTTCGCCCTGGCGTACGGCATCCGCACCTGGAGCCACTGGAATCTCGCGATCTGCTTCCTGCTGTCGTTCGCGGCGAACGTGCTGGTCGCCGCCGTCCTCGCACTCATGGGTGTCGTCTTCGCGAAGAAGGCCAAGAAGGGGAAGGGTCCCCAGAAGGTCGCCGCCTCGATGAAGGAGACGGCGGGCGTCCTGCAGAGCGCCAAGCCTCACCCCCGGGCGGAGCGGGTCGAGGACGCCGTCGAAGCTGTGACACGCTCATCCTCATGACGGACCCCGCCACACCTTCGGCGCAACCCACCTCGGTCGTACGACTCGACGTCCCCGGCGGGCAGGAGCTGACCCATCGGGATGTCGCCGCCAACGGTGCGCGCTTCCACATCGCCGAGATGGGCGACGGGCCGCTCGTGCTGCTGCTGCACGGTTTCCCACAGTTCTGGTGGACGTGGCGCCATCAGCTGGTCGCGCTCGCCGACGCCGGCTTCCGGGCCGTGGCCATGGATCTGCGGGGAGTCGGCGGCAGCGACCGCACCCCGCGCGGTTACGACCCCGCCAATCTCGCGCTCGACATCACCGGGGTCGTACGGTCCCTCGGTGAGCCGGACGCGGCACTGGTCGGGCACGACCTGGGCGGATATCTGGCCTGGACGGCGGCCGCGATGCGCCCCAAGCTGGTCCGCCGGCTCGCCGTCTCCTCGATGCCGCATCCCCGGCGCTGGCGCTCGGCCATGCTCTCCGACGTCAAGCAGACGGCCGCGGGCTCCTACATCTGGGGATTCCAGCGGCCGTGGATCCCGGAGCGTCAACTCGTCGCGGACGACGGCGCCTTGGTGGGCCGTCTGATGCGGGACTGGTCGGGGCCGCGGCTGCCGGACGACGAGGCGGTGGAAACGTACCGCCGCGCCATGTGCATCCCCTCCACGGCGCACTGCTCGATCGAGCCGTACCGGTGGATGGTGCGGTCCATGGCCCGACCGGACGGGATCCAGTTCAACCGGCGCATGAAGCGGCCGGTTCGGGTGCCGACGTTGCATCTGCACGGCTCGCTCGACCCGGTGATGCGGACGCGGAGCGCGGCGGGCTCCGGGGAGTACGTCGAAGCGCCGTATCGCTGGCGGCTGTTCGACGGTCTCGGGCACTTTCCGCACGAGGAGGACCCCATGGCGTTTTCGACCGAACTGATCAACTGGCTGAAGGACCCCGAGCCCGATCGGTGACCCATCGGTGATCTGTCGACGGCCTGTCGATGACCGTCGGAATGCGTCCGGTATCGCGCCCGGCACCGCACCCGGCACCGCGTCCGCTATGCGGACAGGAACGCGTGTCCTACGAACAGCCAAGTGCCTCGCGCATAGGCCAATTGGGGAGCGCGGGCGCGGTTATCGACCTTGGGGCAGGGGCAGACGTCGGGGTATGGGCTGGACGCACGACTACAGTGACGTAGCACGCACACGCCGCTCGGCCACGGGCCTGAGCTCCCACCAGAGGGGCACCCCGCAGTTGCCGGGCGCGGACCCCCGAGTGGGGATCCCGCACATTCTGCGTCGGCGGGCCCGCTGGGTCTCCGTGCGGTTGCGGCATCCTCGCGGCTGACCGGCCGCCCCCACCGGGCCCCGCACCACTAGGACCTACAGCGCGCAGCTGTCGCTGTCCACCTGCTGGTTCGCGGTACGCCCCTTGGTGATGTCCTCCTGGACCTCGTCCGCGGTGAGCGCGTACCCCGTGTTGGCGTCGTCGAGCGACTTCGCGAAGACCACGCCGTACACCTTGCCTTCGGGTGTGAGCAGGGGGCCGCCGGAGTTGCCCTGGCGCACGTTCGCGTAGAGCGAGTAGACGTCGCGGCGCACCGTCTTGCGGTGGTAGATGTCCGGGCCGTTGGCCGTGATGCGGCCGCGCACGCGCGCGGGCTGGACGTTGTACGACCCGTTCTGCGGGAAGCCGGCGACGATCGCGTTGTCGGCGCTGTTGGCGTCCTCGGTGGTGAACTGCAGGGCGGGCGCGTCCAGGTTCGGTACGTCGAGTACGGCGATGTCGCGCTCCCAGTCGTACAGGACGACCGTGGCGTCGTACCTCTTGCCCTCACCGCCGATCTGGACGGTGGGCTCGTCGACTCCGCCGACGACATGCGCGTTGGTCATCACACGGCGGTCGCCGAAGACGAAGCCGGTGCCTTCGAGGACCTTGCCGCAACTCGTGGCGGTGCCCATCACCTTGACGATGGACTTCTGTGCGCGGATGGCCACAGCGCTGCTCGCGAGGGCCGGGTCGGGGGGCTGGACGTCGGTGATGGGCTCGTTGGCGAACGGGCTGAAGACCTGCGGGAAGCCGTTTTGCGCAAGGACCGAGGAGAAGTCCGCGAACCAGGTGTCGGCCTGGTTCGGCAGAGCCCTGGAGACGCCGAGGAGGACCTTGGAGTTGCGGACCTCCTTGCCGAGCGTCGGCAGCGTCGTGCCGGCGAGGGCCGAGCCGATCAGCCAGGCGACCAGGAGCATCGCCACGACGTTGACGAGGGCGCCGCCCGTCGCGTCCAGGGCGCGGGCCGGGGACCATGTGATGTAGCGGCGCAGCTTGTTGCCGAGGTGGGTGGTGAGGGCCTGGCCGACGGAGGCGCAGACGATCACGACGATCACCGCGACGACGGCCGCGGTCGTACTCACCTCGGTGTCGTTGGTCGCCCAGCCCCAGATGACGGGGAGCGCGTAGACGGCGACGAGGCCACCGCCCAGGAAGCCGATCACCGACAGGATGCCGACGACGAAGCCCTGGCGATAGCCCACGATCGCGAACCACACAGCGGCGACCAGCAACAGGATGTCCAGCACGTTCACCGCTTCAAGCCCCGCCTCGTCACTTTCCGGTCGCGATCGTCCGGCCGGGGGTCCGGCCCGCCGCACAGCGGCAATGGAACAGCACTGCGCACCCCGGGAGAACACAGCACGGGGGCCACCCTGTCATGCGCGCCAGTCGAGCGGGACCTGCTTCTCACGGTCCCAGGGCAGCTCCCAGCCCGCGTAGTGCAGCAATCGGTCGATGATCCCCGCCGTGAAGCCCCACACCAGGGCCGATTCGACCAGGAATGCCGGACCTCGGTGGCCACTGGGGTGCACGGTCGTCGCGCGGTGGGCGGGGTCCGTGAGATCCGCCACGGGGACCGTGAAGACGCGGGCCGTCTCGGCCGGATCGACCACACCGACCGGGGTCGGCTCGCGCCACCAGCCCAGCACCGGGGTGACCACGAAGCCGCTCACCGGGATGTACAGCTTGGGCAGCACGCCGATGAGCTGGACGCCCCGGGGGTCGAGGCCGGTCTCCTCCTCGGCCTCGCGGAGCGCGGCCCGCAGCGGCCCGTCGGCCTTCGGGTCGCCGTCCTCGGGGTCGAGGGCGCCACCGGGGAAGGAAGGCTGCCCGGCGTGCGAGCGCAGCGAGCTGGCGCGCTCCATCAGCAGCAGCTCGGGGCCCCGGGCGCCCTCGCCGAAGAGGATGAGGACGGCGGACTGCCGCCCCGCGCCGTTCGTCGGCGGCAGGAAGCGGCTCAGTTGGAGCGGCTCCACCGTCTCCGCGGCGCGCACCACCGGGGTGAGCCAGGCGGGCAGGCCGTCCTTGCTCACCTGCACCTGACCGTCGTGCGCGTTGCCCGTATGGCTCACGTGCGTCATCGCCACCCCCGTTCTGCTGTTCCCAACGCCGGGCGGCGCCGTGTTCGTTCCGTCATCCGGCGCCCAGTGGGGGTGCCGGGATGCCGCCCGCGTCCAGGTAGGCCTGCGGGGGGTTGAGGCGCTGGCCAGGGAATCCGCCCTTCTCGTACTTCAGCAGCTTCCTGGCCTTCTCGGGGTCCGTCTCGCCCTCCCCGTACGCCGGGCAGAGCGGGGCGATGGGGCAGGCGCCGCACGCGGGCTTGCGGGCGTGGCAGATGCGGCGGCCGTGGAAGATCACGTGGTGGGACAGCATCGTCCACTCGCTCTTCGGGAAGAGCGCGCCGACGGCCGCCTCGATCTTGTCCGGGTCGGTCGCGTCGGTCCACTGCCAGCGGCGCACGAGCCGCTGGAAGTGGGTGTCCACGGTGAGTCCAGGCCGCCCGAAGGCGTTGCCGAGCACCACGAAGGCGGTCTTGCGGCCCACTCCGGGCAGCTTGACGAGGTCTTCGAGGCGGCCGGGGACCTCGCCCCCGAAATCGTCCACCAGAGCCTTGGAGAGCCCTATCACCGACTTGGTCTTGGCCCGGAAGAACCCGGTCGGGCGCAGGATCTCCTCGACCTCCTCCGGGTTCGCCGCGGCAAGATCCTCGGGGGTGGGGTACTTGGCGAAGAGCGCCGGCGTCGTCTGGTTCACCCGCAGGTCGGTCGTCTGGGCCGACAGGACGGTGGCGACCACCAACTGGAAGGGGTTCTCGAAGTCCAGCTCCGGGTGGGCGTACGGGTACACCTCGCCGAGTTCGCGGTTGATACGGCGGGCGCGGCGGACGAGGGCGGTGTGGGACTCGGTCTTGGGCGGCTTCTTGGCAACGACTGTCGGGAGCGGCTTCTTGGCGGCAGCCTTCGTCGGCGACTTGGCGGCAGCCTTCGCGGGCGACTTCTTGGCGGCAGCATCCGTGAGCGACTTCTCGGCGGCAGCCTTCGCGGGCGGCTTGTGGCCGACGGCTTTCGTGGGCGGCTTCTTGCCGACAGCCTCCGCGTCTGACGCCCTTTTGGTCGCGGCTGTCGCCTTTTTGGCGGACTTCTTTGTCGCCACCTCCACCGGCATCGACTTTGTCGCTTTTGTCGCTTTCTTGCTTCCGCCGGAGGCCTGTTCGCCCACAGCGGAATCCTTCCGTACAACCACCCGCCCAGCCCCCTTGGCCTGTGCTCTCACCGGTGATTTGGACACCCGGCCAGCCTAAAGCCCACCACCGACATCCGCCCTGGACCCAGAAGATCAGCCCCCAATTGGCCCCCTGCCGCACTGCCCGGGACGCCGGTGCGGCAGACTTGTGACTGATCACACTGTTTGGACCGTCCGGCAAGATGGGGAGCACGGTCCCCTGGTAGCACCGGGGAGCAAGATCCCCTGAGCAGGTCGACAAGGAGAGAACTCGTGGACGACGTTCTGCGGCGCGCCCCGCTCTTCGCGGCGCTCGATGACGAGCAGGCCTCGGAGCTCCGCGCCTCCATGAGTGAGGTGACGCTCGCACGCGGCGACGCTCTCTTCCACGAGGGCGACCCCGGCGACCGCCTCTACGTGGTCACCGAGGGCAAGGTGAAGCTCCATCGCACCTCCCCCGACGGCCGCGAGAACATGCTCGCCGTCCTGGGCCCCGGTGAGCTCATCGGCGAGCTGTCGCTGTTCGACCCGGGTCCGCGCACGGCCACGGCCAGCGCGCTGACCGAGGTCAAGCTGCTCGGCCTCGGCCACGGCGACCTCCAGCCCTGGCTGAACGCGCGGCCCGAGGTCGCCGCCGCCCTGCTGCGCGCCGTCGCCCGGCGCCTGCGCAAGACCAACGACCAGATGTCCGACCTGGTCTTCTCGGACGTGCCCGGCCGCGTGGCCCGCGCGCTCCTGGACCTCTCCCGCCGCTTCGGCGTGCAGTCGGAGGAGGGCATCCACGTCGTGCACGACCTGACGCAGGAGGAGCTGGCCCAGCTGGTCGGCGCGTCCCGCGAGACGGTCAACAAGGCGCTCGCCGACTTCGCGGGCCGCGGCTGGCTGCGCCTGGAGGCCCGCGCGGTGATCCTGCTGGACGTGGAGCGACTCGCGAAGCGCTCGCGCTGACCGAGCATCTTCACCTCTTCGCAGGACGTCCCGTAGTACCTGGGCGACGTGCTGGTACACCGCCGTAGTGAAGGGCCCCGTCGAACGGCGGGGCCCTTCACGTGTCGCAGGATGTGGGACGCGCCGCGGCCAGGGTGCTCCCCACCCTCCACGCAGTGAGCGAGAACGCGGAGCAGCCGAGCGCGCCCTGACACGGGAAATGTCATGAACCCCTGCCTCCCGCCGTTGCACAGTGGTCTCATGCACGACAAGGGACTCGACGGCCAGGGATACATCGCGCGCGAGGGCTCCCTCGGACTGATCCCGCGGGAGTTCCGGCCGGTGGTCGCCGCGGCCCGCGACCGGCTGCTGGACGTCTTCAGGTCGCGGATGACGAGCGCGTACCTCTACGGGTCGATTCCGCGCGGCACCGCGCGCGTGGGCCGCTCCGACCTCGATCTGCTGCTCGCCCTGCGCGAGGAGCCCACTGAGTCGGACCGGGCGGACGCGCGGGCGCTCGACGAGTCGCTCGACAAGGAGTTCGCGCAGATCGACGGGGCCGGAACGCTGCTGTTCAGCCGTGGGCGGCTGCTGAGCGACCTGGAGACGTACGACCTCGGCTGGTTCGTCGCCTGCCTCTGTACGCCGCTCCTGGGCGAGGACCTGGCCGAGGACCTGCCCCGCTACCGCCCCGACTCCCGCCTCGCCCGCGAGACGAACGGCGACCTCGCCCTGCTCCTGCCGCGCTGGCGCGAGCGGATCGATCTGGCCGCCGACACCGAGGAGGCCCGGCGCCCGCTGGTCCGCTTCATGTCACGCCATCTCGTCCGGACCTGCTTCACGCTGGTCATGCCCCGCTGGAACGGCTGGACCAGCGACCTGAAGGAGATGGCTGAGGCATTCGGCGCGTACTACCCGGAGCGGGCCGCCCAACTACGGGAGGCGGCCGCCCTCGGTTACGAGCCGAGCGGCGACCCCGCCGTCCTGCGGTCGTACGTCGACGACCTCGGACCGTGGCTGGCCGAGGAGTACGCGCGCGTGCACGGCGTCAAGGCTCCGCGGCCGGACTGAATCCGCATCAGATCCGGATCAGATGAGGCCGTGCTCGCGCAGGTAGTCCATCTGGGCCCGGACCGAGAGTTCCGCCGCGGGCCACAGCGAACGGTCCACGTCCGCGTACACATGCGCGACGACCTCGGTCGGCAACCGGTAGCCGTTCTCGACCGCCGTCTCGACCTGGGCGAGGCGGTGGGCGCGGTGGGCGAGGTAGAACTCGACGGCGCCCTGGGCGTCCTCGAGGACGGGCCCGTGCCCCGGAAGGACCGTGTGGACGCCGTCGTCGACCGTCAGCGAGCGCAGCCGCCGCAGCGAGTCGAGATAGTCGCCCAGGCGGCCGTCGGGATGGGCCACCACGGTCGTGCCACGGCCGAGGATGGTGTCACCCGTCAGGACGGCCCGATCGGCCGGGAGATGGAAGCACAGCGAGTCGCCGGTGTGGCCGGGGGTCGGTACGACGCGCAGCTCGAGGCCGCCGACGGTGATGACGTCCCCGTGTGCCAGCCCCTCGTCCCCGAGCCTCAGCGCCGGGTCCAGCGCCCGCACCTTCGTCCCCGTCAGCTCAGCGAACCGCGCGGCGCCCTCGGCGTGATCGGGATGCCCGTGCGTCAGCAGGGTCAGCGCGACCCGCTTCCCCGACTTCTCCGCGGTGTCCACGACCTGGCGCAGATGTACGTCGTCCAGGGGCCCGGGGTCGATCACCACCGCGAGCTCGGAGTCCGGCTCCGCGACTATCCAGGTGTTGGTGCCGTCCAGGGTCATCGCGGACGCGTTGGGGGCGAGGACGTTGACGGCACGCGCGGTGGCGGGGCCGGAGAGGACCTCACCGCGCGGCTGGCCGGGGAGGGCGGCGGCGTCGGTCATGCGGGGGCTCCACCGGTCGGTATGTGCTTGGTGAACTCGTCGTGGCCGGGCCAGGCGAGGATCACTTCGTCGTTCTCCAGGCGGGCCTTGGCCAGGACGGGGGTCAGGTCATGGGCGGGCGCGGCGGCGAGGACGTCGGCGGCGCTGTCGTACGGGATGAGCTGGCGCAGCGTCGCGATGGTGGGCGGCATCATCAGGAGCTCGCCCTTGTCGTACCCGTCGGCCGCGTCCGCGGGGCGGATCCAGACGGTGCGGTCGGCCTCCGTGGAGGCGTTGCGGGTGCGCTGGCCCTCCGGGAGGGCGGCCACGAAGAACCAGGTGTCGTAGCGGCGGGTTTCGAACTCCGGGGTGATCCAGCGGGTCCAGACGCCCAGGAGGTCGGACCTGAGCACGAGCCCCCTGCGGTCGAGGAACTCGGCGAAGGAGAGATCGCGGGCGACCAGTGCCGCGCGGTCCGCCTCCCAGTCGTCGCCAGTGGTGTCGCCGACCACGGTGTCGGGGGTGGGGCCCGCGAGCAGAACGCCGGCCTCCTCATACGTCTCCCGGACTGCCGCGCACACGATGGCCTGGGCGGACGTCTCGTCGACGCCGAGCCGTTGCGCCCACCACGCGCGCGTAGGGCCCGCCCAGCGGATCTGGTGGTCGTCGTCGCGCGGGTCCACGCCGCCGCCCGGATACGCGTACGCGCCTCCGGCGAAAGCCATGGAGGCGCGTCTGCGCAGCATGTGCACCACGGGGGTGGTGCCGTCGGTGTCCTTGAGCAGCATGACGGTGGCCGCACGCCTGGGGGGCACCGGTGTCAGCGTGCCCTCCGCGAGCGCGCGGATCCTTTCGGGCCACTCCGGTGGATACCACTGCCCATTCGCCATGGCCGGAGGCTATCCCGAGCCGGGCGAATGTTCGAGTGCCCGTGGAGGATCGCGGGGTGGGGGGCTGGGCCACGGGTGTTCGCCCCCGCCGCCCCTACCCTCCCCCAAGCTCTCGGCTTCGCTCGAGCAGGGGGGACCCCCATCATCCCTGGGGGCTCCGCCCCCAGGACCCCCCGTATCGGCCTCGAAGGCCTCGTCCTCAAACGCCGGACGGGCTGAAATGCCTGTCCGGCGGAGGCGGACGAAACCCGCACCCGGCGTCTCCCGCCTACGCCCCCGTCAGCTCCACCTGGAGTTCGACCTCCACCGGGGCGTCCAGCGGGAGGACCGCCACGCCGACCGCGCTACGGGCGTGCACGCCCTTGTCGCCGAGGACCGCGCCCAGCAGCTCACTGGCACCGTTCAGGACCCCCGGCTGCCCGGTGAAGTCCGCGGCGGAGGCCACGAAGCCGACGACCTTCACGACCCGCGCGATACGGTCCAGGTCGCCCGCCACCGACTTGACGGCTGCGAGCGCGTTCAACGCGCAGACGCGGGCCAGCTCCTTGGCCTCCTCGGCCGTGACCTCGCCGCCCACCTTGCCGGTGACCGGAAGCTTGCCGTCCACCATCGGAAGCTGGCCGGCGGTGTAGACGTACACCCCGGACTGCACGGCCGGCTGGTACGCGGCCAGCGGCGGGACGACGTCCGGCAGACTCAGCCCCAGCTCCGCGAGCCTCGCCTCGACGGCGCCACTCATGCCGACCTCTCGCGCTTCAGGTAGGCCACCAGCTGCTCAGGGTTGTTCGGCCCGGGCACGACCTGGACGAGCTCCCAGCCGTCCTCGCCCCAGGTGTCCAGAATCTGCTTCGTGGCGTGGACGAGCAGCGGCACGGTTGCGTATTCCCACTTGGTCATATGGCCGACTGTAGCCGTTGCCGTCCGGGGCCTCACGCACACGTTGTCCACAGCCTCCTGCGTAGTCCGGCGGCAGACTGGTTAGGCTCGAAGACGTGAGCAGGCTCCAGGTCGTCAGCGGCAAGGGCGGTACCGGCAAGACCACGGTAGCCGCGGCCCTCGCGCTCGCCCTCGCCACCGAGGGCAAGCGCACTCTCCTCGTCGAGGTCGAGGGCAGACAGGGCATCGCGCAGCTCTTCGAGACAGAAGCGCTGCCCTACGAGGAGCGGAAGATCGCCGTCGCTCCGGGGGGCGGGGAGGTGCACGCCCTCGCCATAGACCCCGAACTGGCCCTTCTGGACTACCTCCAGATGTTCTACAAACTGGGCAGCGCCGGCCGCGCCCTGAAGAAGCTCGGCGCCATCGACTTCGCGACCACCGTCGCGCCCGGCCTGAGGGACGTACTCCTCACGGGGAAGGCGTGTGAGGCCGTACGCAGGAAGGACAAGAGCGGACGGTTCGCCTACGACTACGTGGTCATGGACGCGCCGCCCACAGGGCGCATCACCCGCTTCCTGAACGTCAACGACGAAGTCGCGGGGCTCGCCAGGATCGGCCCGATACACAATCAGGCACAGGCCGTGATGCGCGTTCTCAAGTCCCCGGAGACGGCGGTGCACCTGGTGACGCTGCTGGAGGAGATGCCCGTCCAGGAGACCGCGGACGGCATCGCCGAGCTGCGGGCCGCGACGCTGCCGGTGGGGCGGATCATCGTGAACATGGCGCGGCCCGCGCTCCTCGACGACGCCGACCTGGAGCTCACCGGCGCCGTCTCCCGCAGCGCCATCGCCAAGTCGCTCTCCGCGGCGGGACTCGGCGGCGCACGCCGCGGGGGGAACGCCGAGCGGCTCGTCGGCCCCCTCATGGAGCAGGCCGAGGAGTACGCCGAGCGGCACACCCTGGAGCGCGAGCAGCGGGCCGTCCTGACCGAGCAGGGCCTGCCGTTGCACGAACTCCCCCTGCTCGCCGAGGGAATGGACCTGGCGGGCCTGTACGAACTGGCCACGGAACTGCGTCAGCAAGGGATCTCATGAGTCCGGACCCGGCCCACCCCCAGGGCTCCGAACACGCCCAGAGCCCCACCCACACACACGACCCGGCCCGCGGACATGATCCTGCCCGCGCGATCGGCTCCGCCCGCATCCTGGACGTCGACCCGCTGCTCGACGATCCGGACACCCGCATCGTGGTGTGCTGCGGCTCGGGTGGCGTCGGCAAGACCACCACGGCGGCGGCCCTGGGACTGCGCGCCGCCGAGCGCGGCCGCAAGGTGGTCGTGCTCACCATCGACCCGGCGCGACGGCTCGCCCAGTCCATGGGCATCGACTCGCTGGACAACGTCCCGCGCCGGGTGAAAGGCATCGACGACTCCGCGGGCGGCGAGCTGCACGCCATGATGCTCGACATGAAGCGCACCTTCGACGAGATCGTCGAGGCGCACGCGGACGGCGAGCGCGCGGCCGCGATCCTGAACAACCCCTTCTACCAGTCGCTTTCGGCGGGCTTCGCGGGCACGCAGGAGTACATGGCGATGGAGAAGCTGGGGCAGCTGCGGGCGCGGGAGGAATGGGACCTCATCGTCGTCGACACGCCGCCGTCCCGCTCCGCGCTCGACTTCCTGGACGCGCCGAAGCGGCTCGGCTCCTTCCTCGACGGACGGCTGATCCGGCTTCTGACGGCCCCGGCGAAGCTGGGCGGCCGCGCGGGGATGAAGTTCCTGAACGTCGGGATGTCGATGATGACCGGCACCCTGGGGAAGTTGCTGGGCGGACAACTCCTCAAGGACGTCCAGACATTCGTGGCGGCGATGGACACGACCTTCGGCGGGTTCCGTACGCGCGCGGACGCCACGTACAAGCTGCTCCAGGCGCCCGGCACGGCCTTCCTGGTGGTGGCGGCCCCGGAGCGGGACGCGCTGCGCGAGGCCGCGTACTTCGTGGAGCGGCTGGCCGCCGAGGACATGCCGTTCGCCGGTCTGGTGCTCAATCGGGTGCACGGCAGCGGCGCCGCCCAGCTGTCGGCCGAGCGGGCACTCGCCGCCGCGGAAGATCTTGACTCCGCGGCCGCAGAAAATCTTGACGACACCCGCATTGTCGATCAGGAGGGCGGGAAAGCTGGACTTCGTAACTCTCCCGACACGTACGGCAGTTCAGAATCTCTCGCTTCCGAAGCACCAGCTCCTGACCCTGGTCCTGAAACCGATCCCGAGTCCGATGCCGACTCCGATGCCGGATCCGACCCTGAATCCGGTGCCGAATTCGATCCTGACGAAGGCTCCCCCGCCGCCACGGACGACACCGGCCGGACCGTCGAACAGCTCACCGCAGGCCTGCTGAGGCTGCACGCCGAGCGCATGCAGTTGCTCTCCCGCGAGCAGCGCACGCGTGACCGCTTCACCTCGCTCCACCCCGAGGTGGCCGTGGCCGAAGTGGCCGCGTTGCCCGGCGATGTGCATGACCTCGCGGGGTTGCGGAACATCGGGGAACGGCTCGCGGCCAATCGGCCCGAGCTGCCCACCTCCGGCATCTGAGCCGAGGCCGCGAGGGCCTGGCTGATGCCGCATCACCTGATCGCCTATGGGTGGCCCTGCACCGGCCTCATGGCGAATACAGGACACAACAGGGGCACGGACGTGCCCTTGGCCAGGCAGGCCGACGTGACCAGCCAGGCAGACGTGACCAGCCGCGCACCGGGCAGGCCGATACGACCGGGCCCGCGGGCCATGACCCTCGCGGACCCAAGCGCGGCCGGAGCCCCGGAGCCATGACCCTCGCGGACCCAAGCGCGGCCGGAGCCCCGGAGCCGTGGCCCTTGCCGGCCCATGCGTGCGCCGGCCCATGCGTGGCTGAGGGGGGCCGGGGGTGACCGCCCCGTCCCACCCGGTGGCCCGAGGGGGACGCCCTCAGCCCGCCGCCGCGTAGCGCTCGTACACCTCTTCCTCGTCGAGGGGCAGCAAGCCCGCACCGCGCTCGTACTCGATACGCGCGGTCTCCAGCAGGCGACGCCACGAGGTGACGGTGGGACGCCTGCGCAGCAGTGCGCGGCGCTCCCGCTCCGTCATGCCACCCCACACGCCGAATTCGACGCGATTGTCGAGCGCATCGGCGAGGCACTCCGTGCGTACCGGACATCCGGTACACACTGCCTTCGCCCTGTTCTGCGCTGCTCCTTGAACGAACAGTTCATCTGGATCGGTAGTGCGGCAGGCCGCCTGCGCACTCCAGTCGGTTACCCAGCCCATACCGGCGCCGTCCTCTCCCGAATCGAGGCTCCCCCACGGCGGCAGCGGCATATTCACCGCCGCCAGTTGAGGACGTTACGGAAGGTGGGCACAGCGCAACACCCCCTTCGGGCCCAATCTTGAATGGCCCGAACGGACTATGCGTAAGCGACAGATCACCCGGGGGAGTGAGCCGAGGACATGCGTAACCATCCCGGCAAAGCGGGGCAGTTCAGCTGAGTCACAACGGACGCCCGGTAACACATGAGGCTCATTCGGACACGACCTCAACGAACCCCCGACAAAAAAGTTGGGGAACCTCCGGAACGATTCGGGGTCGCCGGACGTATTGATACGTGGCCATACTGCTGTGACAGTTGAGAGCAGCTTAGGCCAAGGCCTATACGCGTGTCCGGCGAATGAGAACGTAGGCTGCCCTCATGCCAAAGAAGCGCTCGGGTGGGGGTCTGTCGGCTACGCAGCAAGCCGCCAAGTTCCTCGGTGTCAGTGTGCTCGCGGGAGCCGTGGCGGCCGGAATCGCGCTGCCCGCCGCGGGCGCGCTCGGCCTCGCGGCCAAGGGATCCGTCCAGGGATTCGACGAGATCCCCGACAACTTGAAAAGTCCGGCGCTCAGTCAGCGCACGACGATCCTGGACAGCGAGGGCGGCCAGATCGCGACGGTCTACTCGCGCGACCGCACAGTGGTCGACCTCAAGGACATCTCGCCGTACATGCAGAAGGCGATCGTCGCGATCGAGGACTCGCGCTTCTACCAGCACGGCGCGATCGACCTGAAGGGCATCCTGCGCGCCCTGAACCAGAACGCGCAGAACGGCGGAGTGGCCCAGGGCGCCTCCACGCTCACACAGCAGCTGGTGAAGAACTACTTCGTGGAGGAGGCCGGCGACGACCCGACGAAGGTTCGCCAGGCCACCCAGCAGACCCTCGGCCGCAAGGTCCGCGAGCTCAAGTACGCGATCCAGCTCGAGGAGAAGCTCGGCAAGAAGAAGATCCTCGAGAACTACCTGAACATCACGTTCTTCGGTCAGCAGGCGTACGGCATCGAGGCCGCCGCCCAGCGCTACTTCTCCAAGTCGGCCAAGGAGCTGAACCTCCAGGAATCGGCGATGCTCGCGGGTATCGTCCAGTCGCCCAGCCGGTACGACCCGGTCAACGACGAGGCGGAGGCCACCAAGCGCCGCAACACCGTGCTGCAGCGCATGGCCGACGTGAACGACATCTCCCAGAAGGACGCCGACCAGGCCAAGGAGACGAAGCTCGGCCTCAAGGTCAGCCAGCCGAAGAACGGCTGCATCACGGCGGTCAAGGGCGCGAGCTTCTTCTGCAAGTACGTGGAGAAGGTCTTCCTGAGCGAC
Source organism: Streptomyces sp. NPDC048275 (assembly GCF_040652275.1). NCBI lineage: Bacteria > Bacillati > Actinomycetota > Actinomycetes > Kitasatosporales > Streptomycetaceae > Streptomyces > Streptomyces sp. NPDC048275. The sequence goes on along the minus strand of NZ_JBEZLR010000035.1, from coordinate 28,410 downwards.
CCGGTCTTCGGTAAGACCAAGGAGGACCGGGCGAAGATCTGGAACCGGGGCGGCCTGACCATCCGGACGACGCTCGACCCGCAGGCGCAGGACTCGGTGCAGGCCTCGATCAAGAGCCACGTCAACAAGTCGGACTCGGTCGCCACGGCGGCCACGCTGGTCGAGCCGGGCACCGGGAAGATCGTCGGCATGGGCCAGTCGAAGCCGTACGGCTACGCGAAGAACGAGACCGAGTACAACTACTCGGTCGACCGTGACATGGGCGGCTCGAACTACGGCTTCCCGACCGGTTCGACGTTCAAGCCGTTCGTGGCCGCGGCCGCGCTGGAGGAGGGGCGCCCGGTGACACAGCAGTACTCGGCGCCGTACAAGATGTCCTACCCCAGCCCCGTCCAGACGTGCGGCAGCGCTCCCTGGACCAACCAGGGCAACGAGACGCTGTCGAACGAGAGCACCTCGGAGAAGGGCCCTTACCCCCTGAAGGAGGCGATGGCCCTCTCGGTCAACACCTACTTCGTGCAGATGATCTCGGACATCGGCATCTGCCCGGTGGTGAACCTGACCAACAAGCTGCACGTCGTTCAGGGCAACGGCGACAAGCTGCCCGAGGTGCCCGCCATCACCCTCGGTTCCAAGGGCATCTCCCCGCTGACCATGGCGAGCGCGTACGCCACCTTCGCCAGCCGGGGCATGTACTGCACACCGATCGCCATCGAGTCGATCACCCAGCAGGTCGACGGCAAGCAGAAGTCGCTCGAGGTACCGAAGTCGACGTGCTCGCGCGCGATGTCGGAGAAGACCGCCGACAGCATCAACACCCTGCTGAGTGGCGTGATCGACTCCGGTACGGGTCAGCAGGCCGGTCTGACGGACCGCGCCAACGCCGGTAAGACGGGTACGACGGACGAGCGCAGGAACGCCTGGTTCGTCGGGTACACGCCGAACCTGTCGGGTGCGGTCTGGGTCGGCAGCCCCAAGCAGGACGTCAAGATGGTGAACATCCAGATCGGCGGCGTCTACCACGCCGAGGTCTACGGCGGCCAGGTGCCGGGCCCCATCTGGAAGGACGCCATGACCGGCGCCCTCGCGGGCAAGGAGTCCCCCTCCTTCAATCTCGTCACCATTCCCGATGTCGAGAAGGACAAGGACAAGGACAAGGGCCGGGGCGACGGGAACAACGGCGGCAACGGCAACGGCAACAATGGGAACGGGGGCGGGAACGGGAACACGACCTTCGGGAACACCATCAGCGGACTCACCACCGGTGGCACCGACGGCGGCCAGACGGGCGGCGGCACGATCCCGACGCCTTCCTTCTCGATTCCCGAGGGCTTCATTCAAGGGCAGGACGGCACGGGGGGTCGTAACGGGTAACGGGGTAACGGGAGACCCCGTAACCCTGTAACTCCACGACTCCACGACAGGGAGGGCCTGGCCTGACTGGCCAAGCCCTCCCTGTCGTGTCGATCAGACCTACGGGCCCGGGCCCGGCCTGTGAGAGCTGCCCCGCGTCGGGGCGGTGAACCCCTGGCCGAGAACCTCCCGGCGCTGGATCAGCCCGCGAGCAGCTGCTTGACCACCGCGGCGACGCGGCCGCCCTCGGCCTGCCCCGCGACCTTGGGGTTCACGATCTTCATGACCTGGCCCATGGCGCGCGGCCCCTCGGCGCCTGCCGCCCTGGCCTCCTCGACGGCCTGCGCGACGATCTGCTGAAGCTCCTCGTCGGACAGCTGCTGGGGAAGATAGGCGGCGAGGATCACGCCCTCCGCCTTCTCCCGCTCGGCGGACTCGGCGCGGCCGCCCTTCGCGAAGGCGTCCGCGGCCTCACGGCGCTTCTTCGCCTCGCGGGTGATCACCTTCTGCACTTCGTCGTCGGAGAGCTCGCGCTTCGTCTTGCCCGCGACCTCCTCATTGGTGATCGCGGAGAGGGTCAGCCGGAGCGTCGAGGAGCGGAGCTCGTCGCGCTCCTTGATGGCGGCGTTGAGGTCTTCCTGCAGCTTCGACTTGAGCGTGGTCATGTCGTCGATTGTCGCAGGTGTGGTGAGCCGGTCGCCTGCTGATTTCGGCGCGCGCCGCCCGCGCGCGCCCGAGGTTGTCCACAGGGGGGCACGCGGGGGACGCGGGGTCTGACACGATGGTCGTATGCGCGCGCTATACGGAGTACCCCTGGGAATCACGGCGGTGGGCGCCGCCGGACTGTTGTACGCGGCGGGGTTCGAGGCCCGTTCCTTCCGCCTCCGGCGGGTGACGGTCCCGGTCCTGCCACCGGGCATGCGACCGCTCCGAGTCCTCCAGGTCTCCGACATCCACATGGTGAGCGGCCAGCGCAAGAAGCAGCGCTGGCTGCGCTCCCTGGCCGGACTGCGCCCCGACTTCGTCATCAACACCGGGGACAACCTCTCCGATCCAGAGGGCGTCCCCGAAGTCCTGGACGCCCTCGGTCCCTTGAGGGAGTTCCCGGGCGCGTACGTCTTCGGCTCGAACGACTACTACGGCCCCAAACTCCGCAACCCCGCCCGGTACTTGGTGGAGAAGACCCAGGGCCGCCACGGGCTGAACGGCAACAAGCCGGTCGTGGACGCCGTCCACAACCCGTGGGAGGACCTGCGTGAAGGCTTCGACACGGCGGGCTGGCTGAATCTGACGAACACGCGGGGGACGCTGAAGATAGAAGGCGCCGAGATCGAGCTGACCGGTCTCGACGACCCGCACATCAGGCGGGACCGTTATGCGCGCGTGGCCGGCGGCCCGTCGGACTCGGCCGACTTCTCGCTCGGCGTCGTTCACGCCCCGTACCTGCGCACACTCGACGCGTTCACGGCGGACGGCTACCCCTTGATCCTGGCCGGCCACACCCACGGCGGCCAGCTTTGCCTCCCCTTCTACGGCGCCTTCGTCACCAACTGCGACCTGGACACGGACCGCGTGAAGGGCCTGTCCACACATACGGCGGAAGGGCAGACGTCGTACCTGCACGTCTCGGCGGGCTGCGGCACGAACCGCTACACGCCGGTACGGTTCGCGTGCCCGCCGGAGGCCTCGCTGCTGACGCTGGTGAGCCCGCAGTAGTCGGCCGGTCGGTCAGTCGGCCGGTCGGTCGGCCGGTCGGTCGGCCGGTCAGTCGGCCGGTCAGTCGGCCGGTCAGTCGGTCGGTCAGTCGGTCAGTCGGTCAGTCGGGGCGGTCGACGGGGCGGTGTCGGCACGGCACGGCCCCGCCGTAACCCACCCAGACGACCCATATCGCCCGATTCGCCCGCCCCGCTTAGCGTGAGGGCATGATCGCCCCGATACCCAAGGACATACCCGGCCTGCCCGCGATCCCGGGCATCCCGGCTCTGCCCCCCTCCATCGTCCCGGCGACAGCGGTGGTGACCCCCGCGCGCCGCCGACTGGCGGCGGTCTTCCGCATCCTGGTAGCCCTCGTCGCCGTGACGGGCGTGGTCATCGATCTGCTGCTGGGCAGCCCGCCGCGCGTGCTCAGCTACTTCACCATCCAGAGCAACCTGCTGGTGGCGGTGGTCTTCGCCGCCTCGGCCCGCCGGGCATGGACGGCCCGACGTCCGCTACCCCCCGTACTGACGGGCGGCACTCTGCTCTACATCTCCATCACAGGCCTGGTGTACCACCTGATCCTTGCGGACCTGTCCAGCCCCTTCTCCATGACCGGGGACATCACGACCTTCACGGGCTGGAAGGCGGTGTCGAACCACATCCTGCACACCGTGACGCCTATCGCCGTCCTGGTCGACTGGCTCCTGCTGACCAGCCCCGGCCGGCTGGCGTTCCGGCACGCGTCGACGTGGCTCCTCTATCCCCTCGCCTACCTGGCCTTCTCCCTCACCCGCGGCGCGATCCTGCCCACGGGCACCCCGGAGCGCTACCTCTACCCCTTCGTGGACGTGGACCAGCACGGCTACATCGGCATCCTCGGCAACGCCGCGATCCTCGGCGTCACCTTCTACGCCCTCTGCCTCCTCGTCGTCGCCCTCGATCACCTCCGCCCCGACCCACTCCGCCGCCGCGGCCGACGCCCCGAAAACCGGATTTCGTCTCCGGCCACCAGTGGGCTAAAGTAAACGACGTCGCCGCGACAAGCAGCGACAATCGGGGTGTAGCGCAGCTTGGCAGCGCGCTTCGTTCGGGACGAAGAGGTCGTGGGTTCAAATCCCGCCACCCCGACGCTGGTCAGAGGCCCATTCGCTTGATCGCGAATGGGCCTCTGTTGTGCTCGGGGGGCCAAACGGGGGGCCAAAGGGATTGAGTCAGGCCACCGCGTCGCCCTCGGCCTGGTCCTCCGCACTTCCCCCTTCCTGATCTTCAGCGAAGATCTCATCCATTGCTTCAGCCCCCTGTGTGATCACCGGTCGGAGCTGCTTGCGGTACACCGCCTCCGTGGTCGCCTGACTGCTGTGACCGACCAACAGCGCGATGCGCTCCAACGGGATGCCATGGTCCGAGAGCAGCGACACGAAACTGTGCCGTAGCTCCCGCGGTGTCCACTCCGGCTTCATCCCTGCCTTCTTCACGATGGCCTTGAAGTCGCGCCGGACGTTGGCGGCATCGAGCGGCTCGCCGCTCCGGGTCGTGAAGACGCGGCCGGTCGGGTCCCACTCCTTCCCCTTCGACGCCCGTTCCTGCTTCTGCCACCTCAGATGCTCTTCGAGCACGTCGACCACCTGATTCGGCAGAGCGATGGTCCGCCGGCTCTTCCTGGTCTTTGTCTCCCCGTGCTTGCGCACCGAGCGCCACACCGCGACGTGCGGCGGAACGTCGTCCTTCGTCTCAAGGAAGACGTGATCCCAGGTGAGAGGCCGCGCCTCTTCCGTACGAACGCCGCTGAGCAGCGAGAGCACAAGGTACGCGTACAGCCGTGACGGGCGTGCCGCAATGAGCACGGCTTTCGCCTCATCCAAGTTCAGTGCCTTGCTCGGTCGACCGGGGCGCCCCTCCGGTGCGGTGACGAGAAGGGCGACGTTGCGCGCTGCCTTGTCCCGCCGCTGAGCGTGCGCGGTGGACCGGCGCAGGATGGCGAGCAGGTCACGCAGGCTTCGCGTCGCGAGGAACTCGGCCCTGTCGTCCAACCAGTCGTCGACGTCGTCCGCGCTGAGTTCCTTCAGCTTGGCCTTGCCGATGAACGGGATCAGGTGCTTGTTCGCCATCGAGCGGTTCTTGCCGATGGTGCCCTTCTCGTCGCGCCCCTTGAGTCCGCGCTCCAACCAGTCGTTCACCGCGTCCGCCACGGTGTAGTTGGCCGGCGCCTTGACGCCGGTCTGTACCTCCTTTTTCAAGTCCCGGATCTTGTTGCGGACTTCGGTCTTCGTCTTGCCGTACACCTTCGGTCGACGGCGCTTGCCATTCGGGGCGTGACCCAGAGAAACGGCCCCCACAAAGCTCTTCTTTTTGGGGTCCCAATAGATCGTGTCCGCACCGTGGCCCGCCCTGGTGGCGCGTTTCGGGGTCTCGGTCATGCTGTGTCGTGCCTCCATAGGACAGGGCCGCGCCTTGAGGGGCGCGGCCCTGGTGTGATGGGTGGTGGGGAATTCAGGCGGTGGCTTCTGCCTCACGCTTGAGGAGTTCGACGTACTTCGCGATGTACTCAGGCGGCACGAGTCGACGTCGACCGATGCGAACGGTCTGGAGTCGTCCGAGCCGTATCTCCTCGTAGACCATCGAGCGGCCGATCCGGAGAGCCTTCGCGGCCTCTTCGGGCCGGTAGAGGAGTTGTTCAGCAGACGCAACGGCGGTGCTCATGCGGCGGTGCCTCCTCGGCAGGGAGTCAGGGGCGGTGGCCCCCTTCCTGTCAGGTCCGCTACTTCCGCTACCTCCGCTACCGCCCTGGTCAAGGGCATGATCGTGGTAGCGGATATGGGTAGCGGTAGCGGATGGAGCCGCTACCGGCCCCGGGATCGTGGCCGCGGGGCGGGTAGCGGACGGGCGGCGCGGTAGCGGATGCGGAGTGCCGATCCGCTACCGGTTTTAGGGTTCTGACCTGCCCGGTAGCGGAGGTAGCGGAAGTAGCGCACTTTCCGCAGGGGGAGGGCAGTAGCGTTGCCACGCGTCGTGAAGGTCGGACGCGTAATAGCCCTTCATGACGCTTCCGCCGGCCTTGATGTTGCGGGCCGCGATCGGTGCGTTGTCCGCGGTCATGTACTCACGCAGCATCCGTGAGAGGCCGCGGGCATCGAGCGGCTTGCCGCTCATGTCTGCCCACGGCGCCTCTTCGAGGCTGTGCAGCCTGTCGAGGATGGCGACGGTAGGCAGACGGTCGATGCCGTTGAACACGTAGTCGCGCAGGTCGATCAACAGGCGAATGCCGACGCTGCCCTTGTCGCTGGTCTTGGCCGCGTTCACCAGCTCGATGCACGCAGCGCGGGCCCGCTCCGGCCACGTGCCGCCCGCCGCGTCGGCCACGGCGAGCAGGGGCTCCCATACGTCCGCGGGCCGGTCGCTGATGCCGTCCGGCAGTTCCGGGAACACTCCGTCGACCAGGTGGCGGATGGACTGTGCCCAATTGGCGAGCCGGTCGCGCAGTTCGTGTCCTTCCTTCTCGTGGATGCGCTGCCGGAAGGGTTCGACCTGCTCGTTCGGTGCGCGGCGCCGCATGCGGACGATGACCGAGCGAGTCAAGATCGTGTCGGGCAGCGAGCCGAGCCCGGCGACCGCGACCCCGCAGAACGACGGGAACTCCTGTACCTGCTGATTGGAGCCGTCGCCCACGCAGCGCCACATGACTCCGGAGCGGCGATGTCCTGCGTTCAGGAATCCCCGGAGTTGTTCGTTCTCTCCGGCCTTGGGCCCGAAGACCGTATCGATCTCGTCGAACAGGATCGTCGGCCGTCCCTCCATTCCGGACACCGCACGGAACAGTGCGGACGCGGATGCGTTGACCGCCACCATCGGTTGCGGCACGAGGGTTTCCACGATCTCCAGAGCGCGGGACTTGCCCGACCCCGGCTCCGGCGACAGGAACGCGAGCCGCGGTGTGGAGTCGAAGCAGTCGAGCATGTGCGCGTGCGCATCCCACAGCGTCACGGCGACGTACGCGGCTTCGAGCGGGAAGATGTTGAAGCGTCGGTGGAAGGCTTCCACCTCATCGAGCAGTACGGAGCCGTCCATGACGGGTGCCGGCGAGTTGGCGCTCATGCCGCGTGCCTCCCTTCCTGGTTGGTGCGGAGCGGGCATACGTCGCGGTGGGCGGTGTGGTCTGCGATCAGGGCGTGCACCTTCGTGTGGCCGACGGCGCTGCGGTCCCTGCCGCACAGGCACTTCGAGGTGGCGGTAGGCACGGCGCCGCCCGGTGCGGAGATGCGCAGCCATGCGACCGGGTACCGCCCGTCTCCCTGCTGCGAGTCAGGGCCAACAGCAGAGCGGACGCCCTTGCGGGCGGCGCCGGTCGGCTCGCCCACGGCCGGACCGAGCGCGGCTTGTGCGGCGGCGCGCGGGCCGGACGGGAGAACGGGGAGGCTCTTCAGGAGGGGGCCAGAAGGGGTGCTCATGACGCCCTCCGGTGCTGGTTTCGGGCAATCGACCAGTTCAGACCGCTGCGAATGGTCGCCTCACAGGACCGCGGCGAGAGACCGGCCTGCTCCCCCGCCCACTGAAGAGCCTCTTCAACCTGCTCCCTGGGAAGGTCGCCCGACGCGATAAACCGCCCCAAGGCTCGCGCCGCCCGCAGCAACGTGGCGTTGCGCTCGCCCTCCGGTGCCGTTCGGACGCTCGCGGTTTCCGCGTTCAAGCCCGCTGCCGCGTAGCGAGAGGCTCGTACAGCCGTTGGTGCAGCCGTTAGTGCCCGCGAGGACTGACGGACCGTCAGGCGGGCGCACAGCCAATCCGGCAGCGGTGCGGGCGGCACGTCGTTGACGATCGCGTACGCGCCCGCGCTGGTGAGGCTTCCGGGCGCGACGACGTAGCCGCCCCATGCCCGGGTGTCTATGCGCTTGCCGAGACGTCCAGCCGTGTTGCCGAGCCGGACACCGGGCGGCGCCGCGAAGTACAGGTGGATCCCGCCGCCCGCGGTCCGCACCGTACGCGTGGTGGGGACGGCATGCCCGGCGCGCTCGCAGAGCGCTGTGAAGGTCGTCATGCCGTTAGGCGTGTCCGTACTGCACTTGCGCTTGGGCATGTCGAGGTCGACGACGACCAGCCCGGACGGGCCGGTCGCAATGCCGACGTTGAACGGGAGGTCGCCCCATGCCCGGCGGATGCGGTCCGGGTCGATCGTGGCGCGCTCTTCCCACTTCCGGTGACCGCCGGCGCAGTCTCCGATGCCGGGGCAGACGTCCTCACCGTGCAGGGCGGGGCGCTTGTCACTGGGGCGAAGGGGCAGGACTGCCCAACCTCGCTCCGCAGCGTCCAGCGCGGCGTACAGGAGGTGGCGGTTCATGCGGCCACCTCCAATCCGCTCGATGGGGTGGCAAGGGCCGGACGGCTCTCGCCGAATGCCGGTCGTTGGGTCATGCTTGAGGTCTCCTTGTTCTGTTGGAGGGACAGGAGAACCGGGGCGGGCGCAGGCTTGTGGTGAGACGGCGCCCGCCTCGGGCGTAGCTAGCCGCGGAAGTGGTTGCGCTTGAAGACGGCCTTGCGGATGTGGAACGTGTTGCCGCCGCTGTGGCCGCTCGCGCTGAAGACCTGCACGGCGACCCAACCGCCAAAGATGACGGCGGCGAGAGTGATGAGCTGGGTGATGAGCGCTGTCAGCGCGGTGATGAACGCGGTGAGCAGGAACAGACCGCCGCAGACGGCGCCGAACCCGATGCCTCCGAGGGCGATGTTCACCGCCGCGCGGGAGACAGGCGGCTTGCCCGCGACGGGTCCGGGCTTGGCGGGCTCGAGGGAGTAGCCGGTGACGACGCGGCCGTCCGGTAGGACGATGCTCGTCACCGTCGGGATCGCGCCCTGCTGCATGGGCACGAGCGGTGCGGACGGCACGGGGGCGAGCGGAATGGGCCGGTGGACTTCCACGGTCGCCTCACAGTGGCCGGGTACGAGGGGCTTGACGGGTTCGTTCACGACGGGTCCTCCTGTCAGGTGCCGAGCGATGCAAGGAAGTGAGCGAACGCCCGGACCAAGTCACGGACCGGGCCGTCGGCGCCGGTCCCGGCGGTGAAGAAACCGAAGAGGAACAGAACCACCGCGGCGCCCGCGCCGGTCGCCTTGGTCTTGACGGCAACGAAGGCGGCGATACCGAACAGCAGCACCGCCGAGAAGGTGAGAATCATCGGGAGGCCTCCGGACGGGGGCCGTCGGTGCCGGCGCGGTAGACGCGGGCCCAGCGGTTGTAGAGCCAGCGGCCGACGCGTATGCGCTTGCCGGTCGCCTTGCAGCGGCGGCAGTCCTTCCCGCGCTTCATGCGGCCCTTGCGGTCGGTCTTCATCCGGAAGCCCCATCCGCTGCACTTGCGGCAGTTGCCGAACGGGGAGGCGGCACACACAGCGATGTAACACAGTGTCACGCCAAGCATGAGGGTGATAGCGAGCAGGGCAGGGGTCATCACGGGCCCTTCCAGGCGGGTTTCAGGGGTTTCCGCAGGTGGGCCGCTATCCGCTAGCGGCCAGATCAGAGCAGGTTTGGGGCGCTAGCGGGGCCGCTAACGTTAGCGGTGTGTGCCGCTAGCGCTAGCGGCCCCGGACGGTCATCCCGCGTCGCGGCTTCCGTCACGCTCCGCAATCGAAGCCACGATGTGGGAGCGGTCGACACCGCGCCGGTTGACGACCTTGCCGTCCACACGGCGGCCCACCTGGACAGTGGAGACGCCGTGGGGCTTCAGGGCCGCGGCCAGTGCCTCCGGCGCCCATCCGTCGTAGACGTCGGCCCGCAGTTCGGCGAGTCGGGACACGACGGTCTCGGACCACACCTTGGGCTCATCGGCGGGGATGACTGCGAGGATGTCGGCAAGCAGGTCGTACGACGTACTCGCGTCCGCCTCCGGCTCTTCCCCGAGCGCGTGCCCGGACAGTGTGCCGGCGGCTTCGCGCAACTTGCGGGCACGGGCGGCGATGCTCTCCGCGCTTGGCGCGTCCACATACACCGAGCCGACGATCCGGGCGTCCGACCCTTCACCGACGAAGTAGTGAATGCCCTTGTCACCCCAAGAGAACATGGTCGCGCGGACGCCCCGCTTGTAAGCGGACGTACCGAGCACCATGTCGTTCTCCAACTGCCCCATGACCTTGAGGCAGAACCGAGCCGACGCGTTGGCGGAAATGCCCGTGGGCAGCGCCTTCGCGTCCGGCCGCTGCGTGGCGAGCAGCAGCACGATCCCGGTCGCGGGACCACGTTTGACCAGGTCAGTGCAGATCTCTTCGAGTTCCTTGCCGTACTTCTCGTGCTCGAACCAGACCTGGCACTCATCCACCCCGACCACGATCGGGTGCAGCCCCAACGACTTCTTGTTGGCCAGTTCGGACGTCACCTTGGACTCGGGGCAGATGTCCCGCGGCAGCGAGCGGATCACCTTTGCCCTGCGCCTCAGTTCCTCGCGCAGCGCGCGCAGGTCGCGCAGCGCGTACTCGATGTCCTCCTCTTCGTCGCCGGCGCGGTGGCGGTGGGCGACGCGCTCGCCAACCGGGTCCAGGTCGCCGGTGCCCTTGAGGTCGTACGTGTGCAGTTCCGCCCGCGGGTCCAACGCGGCGATGAGCAGCAGCAGACGAAGCAGGAAGGTCTTGCCCATGCGCGGAATCGCGCCGATGACGGCCGCGATGTACATGAGCGTGATCTCGACCCAGCGTCCGCGCTGGTCAGTGCCGAACGCGACCGGCTTGAACAGGTCCGTACTGCCTGACTTCAGCAGCGGCCACGCAGGCTTCTTGGCCTTGGACATGTCCTGATCCCCGACCCACAGCACCAGGTGCCCCGTGTGCTGGTCGGGCACTGCCTCCGGCCACACGCAGCCCAGCGGGCGGCGCAGGCCGGAAGCGAGCCGCTCGCGCCGCTCGATGATGTCCGTGACCGTGACGCCGTACGGGAGGTTGCCCTCCGCACGCCAGCCCGGACCGTCGCGAGTGATCGGGGCGGTGAACTCGAACCCGTCGCGACCCTTGCCCTGCGCCTGGTTGATGGCGGGGATGCCGAGCGAGCCGAGCGACCGCAGCACGATGTCTGAGGTGAGCTTGACCGCCTTGGGCAGTTCCACCGCGCGGTGGATGACCGGGGCGTCCGCACGGCGGCCGGCGACCCCGAGCGCCATGACGACCGCGCCCACCGACACCGCCTGAAGCCAGTCGGGGGCGAGCACGTACAGGGCGAGCGCGGCACCGAGCCCGGTGAACATGGCGAGCACTGTCACGAGGGCGCGCAGTCGGACCCGTCCGTCGCGCTGCCGCGACAGCTTCAGGTACTCGGCCGCGTCCTCGCGCCGGACCGCGGCGAGTCGAACCGGCTCGCCCTCACGGTCGGCCGCCCACCGCATCGTGCCGCCGACGAACTTCGCGGCACCGGAGGGTGCTTGGAGAGTCAGGCGCGCGGCGTAGACCGGGGAGCGAAGCGCGTGGTAGCCGACCGAGTGGGCATAGTGGCGGGCCACCCACGCCGCGGCGGTCTTCAGTTCCGCCACGGACTTCAGCCACAGCGGAACGACCGGCCGGCGCTGTGCGGCGAGCAGCCGACCGAGGTAGCCCGGACCGGCCGCCTTGGCGGTCGGAAGGTCGACCAACCGGCGTGCGGTCGGGTCGCCCGACTCGCCACCCGACCGGTCCGGCACGGAGTCGGCCGACGGGTCGGAGTCGGGTCGGGCGGTCGGGTCGGCCGACTGGTCGCGGGCCGACCGTGCCTTGTCGAGGTCGACTACCTCGCCCCCGGAGTCGGCCGCCATGTCGGCTTCGAGGCGGTGGAAGAGTTCGTTCTCGTCGTCGGGGTGCTTCACTGAAGGTTCCTTCCAATGGGAGGCAGGGCGGGGTCCGGCCGTCGCTGTAGGAGGTGGGCGGACGGACCCCGCACGGCGGTGCTACGGGGGGTGGCATGGGGAAATCTGAGTCCAAGACGCGGCCGTGCGAGTGGTGCGGCAAGCCGGTGCAGCAGCCAGAAAGCCGCTGGCGAAGGCGGCGTTTTTGCAGCAAGGCACACCGCCGCAGGAACCGAATCGCGGAAGCTGTCTGGGAGTTCCTGGACATCTGGTAGGTCACGCAGCGCGCTGTTCCTCGGGATAGGCGCAGGGCACGCACGTGCCGAGCGAGGTAGGGATGACGTATCCGGCGTCCTGACGGCAGGCCGGACAGGTTCGGCGAGCGCGCATCGCCTTGGCAAGCGCGGCCCGTTTGCCCGGTGTCATCGGCCGGACGGGCTTGGCGCGGTCGACGCGGTAGAGGTAGGCGACCAGCGGGCCGCGCCTGTAGCGCGGGCGCATGATCTGTGCCGCGATCGACTGCCCGCCGGGACGTAAGCCGCGGGACCGTAACTGCCGTTTGGTGGCGAGTCCGTCAGGGGCGTAGCGCCACGGGTAGGTGGGCAGTCCGTACGTCGCGCCGGTCGGGTCGAAGCACTTGCCGTACATCACGCAGCCTCAGCCGCTGTGCCGTCGCCGTCCGAGTCGGCAACGGAGTGCAGCGGGCGGCCGTCGGCGCGCTCGGTCTGCAACTGGTCGCGCAGCTTGCGAGCGTTGGCCTGCGAGACGTGCACGGCAGTACGGATGCGATCCGCCGTCAGCTCCGAGTCGGCCCACTCTGCGGTAGCCGTGCGCGCTTCGGTGAGTAGTTCCTCGAAGGTGCGTTGCGGCTTGGCCTTGGCTTTGGAGTTCGTCTGCCGGCGCGGGCGCGGCTTGGGGTCGGCCGGAGGTACCGGCGGGGGCACGGCGGGCGCCTCCTGCTCGGAGGTAGGGGCCAGTTCGCCCATGCGCAGCATCACGCGCTCGCGCCGCGGGGTCTTCGAGCGCCACTTGCGGCCGTACCGCTCGCGCAGGTCCGCACTGGCCAACTGCCGTTCCTTCTCCCGCGTCAGTGCCTCCGAGTAGGAGGTGACCTCCCACAGCGTCATGCGGCGCCACAGGGCGAACGTCGACGGGAACGCGAGCAGCCATCGAGAGAACCGGATCTTTTCCATGCGTCGACCGGTGGCCGCGCCGATTCGTGCCGCGTAGATGTGCGCGCCGATCTCGGAGAACACCACCCACAGCAGCGGCATGGTGCCGTGCGCGACCTTGGCCCACATGCCCTGTCCGGCCGCAACGTTCAGCCCGCACGTGATGAGCGTGAGCACCCAAGGCACGAACCGGACCCACGCAAGAGCCATGTCCATCCGGATCAACAGCAGGTTGGCCACGGTGAACACCGGAATGGCCACGTCGATACCGACCGGCAGCATCCACGGCTCGCCGAATCCCCAGCGGGCCGCAGCCGCCGACACGGCGTCGAAGGAGGAAATGAGACCGAGCGCACCGACTCCGGCCGCGGCAAGCGCGGCGACTCCGGCGAGACCCATCTCCGGCCTGGTCAGCGGCGGCACCCCGGACGGGGGCGCCGCAAGGGCGGTCGGTGTGGCGGTCATGCCGCTTCACCACCCTGGGAGGCTCGGAGCTGTGCGTTCATCAGCTCTGCCTGAACGTCGGCCACCTGTCCGGCGACGATCTGCTCGTAGACGGCCTGGCTCTCCAGGAACATGCGGTCGTCGAAGTTCAGGTCATCGCTCATGCCGCCGCTCCCTTCCGTACGGAGCGGCGGCGGCCGGCGAACCGAACCAGGGGGATGACGTCGAACAACTCGGGGTGCGCCTCGACAACCTCGGCCGCGATGCGGACCAGGTCGTCGGGCATCTCGGGGTGCTCAGCGAGGATGTCGCGCGCCGCGTCCAGGCGGGCCGCGCGCTCTTCGTCGCTCTCGCCCTCGACCCCGAGCCACAGCTCAACCGGGGTACCGAGCGCGAGTTCCGCGAAGTCCTCGGCGGATACGGCCTGTTGACGGCCGATGTACGTGCGCATGGAAGGCTCCTGAAGTGGGAGGGACATAGAGCCGGAGCAGCCGCAGGCGTTTGGTGAGACGGCGGCTTTTCCGGAAGAACCCGAGCCGCAGCGCGGCAGGGGAAAGCGCCCCCGGACCGAGTCGAACGGTCCGTGCGACCATCGGGGCGGTAGAGCGATCAGCGGTTGCGGACGCGGCCGGAGACGCTGTCGGCGGACACGTTCAGGTGGCGGGCGCCGGATACCTCGACATCGCCGGAGATGCTGTGGGCGCTGACGTGCCCGGCGGCGCCGCTGGTGGCCTGTACCTCGACATCCCCAGAGGTGGTGTTCAGGGCGGCGCTGCGACCGTCGTACAGCCGGACCTTGATGTCGCCGGACACCGAGTGCGCGTTGATCTGCTCGGTGGCCCGACCGACGCGGATATCCCCTGAGGTGGTGTTGGCTCGCAGCTCACGGACGCCATCAACTCCGAGGTCACCGGAGACGGAGCGAAACTCCATACGGTCGACGTAGCCGTAGACCTCGGTGTCCGCAGACTGCGAGACGACCGCAAGGGAGGACTGCGCGGGCAGGTTGACCGTCACTTCGATCGGGCTGACGGTCGGCATGTCGGCCATGCCGCCAGAGACCACACGACCGTTGATCCGGACCGTGCCGCCAACGACGTTCATGCTGCGGACGCTCTGAATGACGGTGCCGCGGCGACCCTGCACAATCACGCCGTTCGGCATCTCCGGTACCTCGATGCCGAACGCCTGCCCGTTCTGCTGACTGCGAGCACGGTTGATCGCGTCGGCCGCGGGCCCCGTGTTGTCGTCGGTGCGCAGCACCACGCGGGCGGTGAGCAGGTTCTCGATCACCTGGACACGGACGCTGCCGACCGGCAGCGACAGTCCCAGCACGATCGGACCGGAGGTCTCGGAGTCGAAAATGCGCTCGGTCATGGGTAAGCCCCCAAAGGCTTGTTGGAGTGGGACACGACGTGCGCGAACAGGCGGAACGGCCGCGGCAGTGAAGTGGTGAGACGCGGCCGTCCCGCAGAGCCATCACGCTGCAAAGCGGCGGGACGGCGGAAGTTGAGGTGGTGCGTGTCTCCTTCATCGCGACCGCGCTCCCGTGTCAGGTAGAGCTGTCCGGCCTCGAAGTAGGCGTATGGAGACGTGACCTTTCGGTCTGAGCCCTCCGGTGAATGCCAAGGCGCCGGGTCGCCTCCCCCCGTCCGATGCGGGGCTCCTGGTCGTGCGGTCTTGCAGTTCAAGCGCTTACGGGTGCAGTCGACTGAGCCCTTCCGGGCTTGCCGTACTAACTTGTAACAGCATGTACTAGCACGCACCATGGCGCAAGAGGTCGCCACAGACTCGTGCTAGGTCGTACTAGGGGTGGGTACGCTCGATGGCGTGATGAGCGCTGAAATCTCGAAAGACGACCCAAGGCCAGAGTCCGAGCAGGCGGCCGACATCCTGCGGCAAGAGATCCTGCGTGGTGACATCAAGCCCGGAGGGCATGTGGGCTCCGTGCGAGACTTGACCGAACGGTTCAAGATCTCGGGAATGACAGTGCAGCGGGCCCTTGCGATCCTCCGTGAGGACGGGCTCATCATGACGACGTCGCGGGGCAGCTATGCCCGCGACCCGGAGCAGGCCGGCGAAGGCAGCGGAACCGACGCGATTGTCGACGTTCCCGAAGTGCTGCGCCGGCTCGAACATCTCACCTCCCAAGTCTCGGAACTTCGCGGCAGGGTCGAAGCTCTCGAAAATCGCTCCGAACCGGGTGGTGCGTGATCTGCAACCAGCATGCGTGGAACGGGAGTTGTGAGGTAAGTGACAGCCAGGGGACGGCAGAGCAGGGGAGGGGACATGCCCGGTGACACCCCCCTGTCACCTTCCCTGTCCCCCCGGCTCGCGCGCGAGACTCGGAGCAGGTACTCGGAGGAGGGCGCATGACCGACGACAGGCCCGCATGGGCGCGACGCATCGCGGCTGAACGCGCGGCGCGCGACTGGTCGCAACGTGACGCAGTCAGGGCTCTGCGGGCGCACGCTCCAACGGAGCTGCCGGCGGAAGACAGCATGATCCGCCAGTGGAAGCGCTGGGAGTCCGGCCAGACACCGAACGACTTCTACCAACCGATCATCGCGGCCACGTTCGGCACCGTGACACACGCGCTCTTCCCCGCGCCCTCACGGCGCGACGGGGACAGCGAAATTCTGGCAGCGTCCGGCATGGAGACGCTTGAGATCGTGAGCCGTCTCAACAGGTCCGACGTCGACAGCTCCACGCTCGATGCTCTGCGGATCACGGCGGACCGGCTCAGCTCGGAGTATCCGTTCATGCCGAGCGAACAGCTCCTTATCGAGGGCCGCCAGTGGCTCCGCCGGGTCGTCGACCTGCATAAGAAGAGCCTCACGCTCGCGCAGCACCGCGAGGTGCTCGCACTGTCCGGTTGGCTTGCGCTACTGGTCGGCTGTGTCGAGTACGACACGGGCGACCGCCACGCGGCCGAGTCGACGCGACAGGCCGCGCTTTCGCTCGCGAGCGAGGCGGGCCATGCAGAGGTCGCCGGGTGGGCACACGAGATGCGGGCATGGTTCGCCCTCACGACTGGCGACTACCGCGGTGTTATCGCGGCGGCACGGGCCGGAGCGGAGACGGCAGCACACCATGGCGTGGCCGTGCAGCTCGCTGCCCAGGAAGCCAAGGCATGGGCCCGGCTCGGAGACCGCAGGCAAGTCGAGGTGGCCTTGGACAAGGGGCGGCGAATCCTTGAAGGAATGCCGTACCCGGAGAACTTGGACAACCACTTCGTGGTGGACCCGGCCAAGTTCGACTTCTACGCGATGGACTGCTACCGCCTGGTCGGTGAGGACAAGCTCGCGCGCACGCTCGCCGAAGAGGTGCTGAGGGCAGGAACGGACTTCGACGGCATCGAGCGCTCGCCCATGCGCAACGCTGAAGCCCGCGTCACGCTGGGCGTCACGGCGGCGCGTGAAGGCGACTTGGAACAGGCACTCCTCATGGGTGAGCGGGCCCTCGAAGGTGACCGGCAGTCGGTGCCGTCGCTCATCATGACCAGCCGCGAACTCGCTGCAGAGATGCGGCGCCGGTACAGCTCCGAACCGGCGGCACAGGACTACCTCGGACGGCTTCACTCGCTCGCTGAGCAGAAGCCCGGATTCATGCCCCGATGAACGGGCTAGTCAGTCGTTGTGGACGTCCGAACGAAGACGTCCACAACGACTGCGAACATCGGCTTTAGGCAGGTGCGCGCGAGATAAACCGAGGAACAGCCCTCAGGCTGTCGGCCCGTATTGCCATCCGCGCTTCTCAGCTTTGTCACGCAAGAGACTCGCGCGCTTCTTTTGCTGCTTGGGGCTCGCAACAGCCTTGAAGTCAACAAAGGCATGCGCCGGAGGGCGCTCTTCGCCGTCGTCAACTTGAGAGTCATCAACAGCTCTGAGATCTACCTCTTGAACCTCTGCAACGTCGACGCAATAAACGCCAACCGACTTCAAACCCAGCGTTTCGGTGTGATGCTGATGAGATTCTTCGGGACTAACGAGCGAAGCTCTAGTTACAGATACCTCGCCTGAATCCTTCGGAGTGGGACTGAATAGTTGACTGGTGACTCGACCTTCATGAATCCAGATCGGGTGAACTTGACGCCAAAGCCTCTCTTCCTGATCCGTTATCTCGATCTCACCAGGTCGAAGGTTCGAGCCATCAGTCGGCATACTTTGTGATCCCCCCGATCACGAACTCTGTAATCTCACTCAGCTGTCGCCAGTGAAACGTCTTATCATCCTCTTGATCATCCGACTTTGAGAATGCGTAAGCTTCGACTTTCCCATCCGCCGTGACAGTCAGCGTTACTTCCCCTGCCGTGTAGGGCCACTCAAGCTGAACGCCACCATCTTCCGTCGGGTAGATGTAAGGGCGCTGAACTTGCTCATCGAGAAATTCGAGTAGAAGCGACTCAACCTCGCGGAGGACTTTTCTACTCACCTGCCGCCCAACCCCGTCTAGCCATCCCGCCTCAAGGTCATGCAGCTCACTCAGGCGATCAGACCAATCAGCCGGTAGCACGGGTTCGACGGAAAGAACATCCTGGATCTCGATGATCTCTTCATCCATCGACTGAATAGCCACAGCACTGATGGCCACGGTTGGCGCCATTGTCGAGCGATCGACATACTGCCTTAGATCCGCGACGATGTCATCCGAAGAAAAACGCCCAAGAATTGCCCGCTCACCCCGAGTCAGACGGAATTCAAAGGTGCCCCTATCCGCACTAACGCCGGTAACTTGCCCGTAGACGAGTGTCTCGATCTCGAATCTTTCGAGACGCGCCTGTTCCTGAATCTGGCGGCGAACTGACTGCGAGTAAATTACGGCCTTAGGAGTCTCACTATCGAACTCAATGAACTCGTCACCTCGCAGAGTCCTCCCGAAACTGGAAAACTCACGCAACGCGTGCGGAGGGAAGTTCCGAGGGATACCGGACCCCGCCTGAATCGAACGTAGTGCATCCTGAATTACCATCCTGGCTTCTTCAAAGATGCCCGCATCGCGATCGTCAAAGAGTGCATCTGCGTCGACGACTGTTCGCTCTAGAACGGGAATGACACTGCCAGGTTGAATATCGGACAGCCGAAGTGAAAAAGATGAGGCGAAACCCCTGGGTACGCGTTGTCGCGTCGCATGGCGCTGCTTGTAGAGACCTCGGGCCACGTCCACAACCAAGCGCTCATACCTAGCGAACTCTGCCAGGACTTCAACGGGCAGGCCCGGTTGCTCGTAACGCCCGCCTCGCAAGCGCCAAGATCCAAAAGTGCGACTCTCCGTGCCCATGCCCCCCACCCTACTGAGCCAGCGCCAGAACCCCGGGTGTGTACTCCAGCGCAGATCAATTTTGCTCTGTCGCA
This sequence comes from Streptomyces sp. NPDC048275, assembly GCF_040652275.1. Lineage (NCBI taxonomy): Bacteria > Bacillati > Actinomycetota > Actinomycetes > Kitasatosporales > Streptomycetaceae > Streptomyces > Streptomyces sp. NPDC048275. Next base: position 9,601 of record NZ_JBEZLR010000035.1, on the reverse strand, counting down.
ACGTCAGAAGCAATCGAACAACGTCATCGCAGTCACATGCTCGCTCTGCCCTACAACCACTCGCATGTGCGTTACGCGGTCACTGCCCCGGGATCAAGAGCTGACCAGCCAAGACGCCCCCATGCGGCCGACGATCCAGGGGGCCAAACGGGGGGCCAAACACGGCAGCCTCACGAAGACAGCCGCGGACAATAATGGACTGTGCCGGAGTCGAACGAGCAGGTCGGTGACCGCCGACGCAAGGTCACGTAGGCCCCTGATCGCGTTCGGGACGAAGAGGTCGTGGGTTCAAATCCCGCCACCCCGACAGCTAAGTAGCAGGTCAGAGGGCCCTCACCGAATCGGTGAGGGCCCTCTGTCGTTGCTGCGTGTCTATCTGAGTGACTAGCGCTCCGGGTCGCGCTTGAAGATGCCGTCCATGACGACGGCACCGGTCTGAATCACGGGCCGGATCTGCTTCCGGTAGACCTCCTCGGTCACGGCCGTACCCGAGTGCCCGACGAGCCGGGAGATCTCCTCCAGAGGGACACCCCGGTCGGAGAGCAGCGACACGAAGCTTGGCCGGAGCTCCCGAGGCGTCCACTCGTCGGCGTTGATCCCCTCGGCGTCTTTGAAGACATGCCTCCGGCGGGGGCGCTCAGGCTCCAGGATGGCGGGGGCGCCGTTCGCGAGTGCCGGCCGTGAGTGGTGGGTGCAGAAGGCGCATGATGCTGGAGCGTTGAGGAACCGGAAGGTTCCGCACATGCGTCATCGCCAGACAACGTCAGGCGACTACATCAAGAAGGCAGGGCATGGAACCGGATCCCTCGATATGGGAGTTGCTGATCACGTTCCTCGTCGCGGGGATCACCGCCATTCTGACGATGTCGTTGATCGTGTTCCCAATCATCGGGGTCGGGATCTGGACTGTGTCGCGAGTGCGCCGCCGACGTAGCCGCGACCGTTAGTCCAGCACGCTGATGGATACCTGACATAGAGAGAGCCTCCGACCGATGTTGCTGGTCAGAGGTTCTCAGCCACTGCGGTGGGTATGGGATTTGAACCCACGGTGACTCGCGCCATGACGGTTTTCAAGATTGCTCAAGCGGGTTGACTCGACCATTGAAACTCCACCGACCTCACGTGATTTCGGTCCACGGGCCGGTGGTCTCGTCTTTTGGAATCCAGAGCAGTGGTTGCCCCGTGCGGCAACGCTCGTCCGCTCCCTCTTCCCAAGGGAACCGCCCGGCCTTGTCCGGCCAGAACAACTGCGTGATTGGCAGTGGCGGGGTCTGGTAGAAGTCGATGCCTGCGCCGAAGAAGTCGTGGTACCAGCTGGGGTGCACGGGCCAGACGGCCACGTCGTAGCCGCTGAGGACGTCTCCCCGGCGCTGGTCGGGCTCGAGTGGGTTGCCATCCCGTATCGCTGCCCCAGCGGCGTTCGCTACGCGCATCGCGGCCTGCGACGGCAGGCCGAACACGCTTACCTCGGGGCTACGCAGTGTGTGCCAGAGGCCGATGGAGTAGCCCCAATCGCCGGGGGCATCACCGCCGGCCACGCCCATGACGTGCCAGCCGAAGTCCGCGACGCTCTTGGCTATGCGGCTGTCGCGTTCCTCCGACACGGGGCCGCCCCATTCCGTCGGGGCGCAGAGGAGGCAGAAGCAAGGGGCGTCGTCCATCCGAGGAGAGTAGGCCTGCTCGCACACGGGGCCGTCTCCCGGGGTAGGCGTACAGCAGCGAATACCGCAACCCCAGCAGCCGCCCCCGACCGGTAGCGTCCCTCCGGGGCCGTGGAGCGACCGGAATGACTGTCGCTGACCGATCCGGCTAGAGCTACGGATCAGAACGCTTCCGACATCTACGGCTGACATCAACGACGCCAGACGAAGGCGTACGCCAGCGTCTCTGTCCGGCCGCCACACCAGTCGCCGACGCCAGCCAAAGCGGCCTCGGATCGAACTCCTAATGCGGTGGTCTGCGAGGGGCGCTGTCGTTCGGCTGGCAGACTGGCCGCTTGCCGTGGGGACTTCGGAGGGGGGCGTGATGAGCAGGCGCGCGAAAGGGTGGCTGATCAGCGGTTGGCTCGTGCTGGTTGTCGTCAGCTGGTCGTTCACGGAGTCGATCAACGATGGGATTGAGCCAACGTCGGGTCCCCGGCCGGAACCGTCGTCATCGAGTTCTTCTTCGGGATGTTCGGCGCCGACGCCGACACCGTCGGCCGACACGGAGCGCGACGTTATCGCCTACGCCGACGCGGAGCCCGATGTCGTTGTCACAGCGGTCGTCTGCAAGACGTCAGACTGACGCCGTGACCCCGATGAGACGTGGACGGCCCTTGTCCTCGCGCCAGAGGTGAGTGTCTAACTGCGTGACAACGCGGACGCACAGCGGCGGACAACCACGCACACCTGCGGACCATCGCAGCAGGTGAGCGGCAGACCGGCCCAAGGTGGAACGTCCAGGCGAGGTGCTTCGGGACGAAGAGGTCGTGGGTTCACATCCCGCCACCCCGACAGGGAAGTACCAGGCCAGGAGCCTGATTCGCATGAGAGAGCCGGGCCTGGCCCGGCCGAGGTCTTGCAGCCAACGCGCGGGCTGAACCATGAATGGTGTCCCGCCGGCTTCCTGGCCGGCTCAAACAGCCGAGACACGCACACGTTGACGAGTCCCGGCTGTCCCCGGCTTGCTTCAGGCTGTGACGCCGCTTCCCCGTCACAGCCACCCTCTCAGAAGCCCTGGCCGACGGGCGGCGCGGCACTTCTCCACCGACGGCCCGGGTCCGCAGGTCAGTTGGTGAAGTAGATGTACTTCCAGGAGCTGTAGGTGGTGGAGTTGACGTTGTCTCCGGAGGAGTCGTTGATGTAGGCCGACCGGACCCGGACGCGGAGGCCTGCCTCGTCGGATGCACCGAGGTCGATGACGCTCTTGCCGTCGGCGCCCAGCTCGAAGAACTCCTCGTAACCGCGGTGCCACGCGCCCTGGTAGTAGACGTCGATGTCCAGCCGGTGGCTGCGGCCCGGGTAGGCGCTCATCGTGGTGGTGAACAGCGGGCCGGTGTTCTTTCGGTACCAGTAGTACGTCGAGGAGTTGGTGCTGACCTTGCCGGTCTTGTAGTACTTCGTCAGCGAGGTGGAGACGCTCACCTTGGCGTACGCGGTGACCTTGACCGACTTCGGGGCGGTGCGGGCGTCACCGGCGAAGACCGCGGTGACGGTGGTGTCCCGCTTCATGTCCACCACGGCGGAGACGTTTCCGCTGGAGTTGACGGTCGCCTTCTTCACCAGGACGTTGGGCTTGTCCGAGCCATAGGGGTTGGCCCAGATCTCCACCGTGCGGCTCTTGTAGGTGGTGCCCAGGTGTGCGGTGAAGGTGACGTCCTGACCGTAGGAGTACACCTTGCCGCTGTTGTTCAGGCTCAGCGTGGTGGCGGTCCGGGAGACGGCCACCGTGTCCGAGCTGGAGGCCGGGGCACGGGTCGCGTCGCCCGCGTAGGAGACGGTGTACTTCACGTCGCCGCCGGCAGGCGGGGTGTCGGTGAAGGAGAAGGTGCCGTCCGCCTTGGTCTTCACCGAGGCCAGCGCCTTGCCGGAGGGCGACTCCAGGTCCGTGCGCTTGACGGTGAGTGCCGTGCCGGCCGGCAGCGCCTCGGCGTTGGCGACCTTGCCGGTGACGGTCAGTGACTTGGCACGGGTGGCGGTGGCGGGCGCGCTCACCGTCACCGTGGTGGCGCTGCGGGAGACGGCCACGGTCCGCGTGGCGGACGCCGGAGCGTGGCCGGCGTCACCCGCGTAGGAGACGGTGTACTTTGCGTCGCCCTCAACCGACGGGGTGTCGGTGAAGGAGAACGATCCGTCCTCGCCGGTCGTCACCGGGGCCAGCGCCTTGCCCGACGGCGACTCCGCATCGGTACGGGTGACCGTCAGCGACGTCCCGGCCGGCAGCGCATCACCACCGCTGACCTTCCCGGTGACGGTCAGCGGCTTACCGGGAGCAACCGAGGAAGGCGCGCTCACCGTCACCGTGGTGGCGGCCTTGGTCGGCGCGTTCAGCGTGTTGAGGCGGTACGTGCTGCCGCTCTCGGTGACCGCGAAGAGGTGGTTGCCGTCCGGCTCCCAGGCCAGGCCGTCCGGAACCAGGGTGCCGGTGCCGGTGTCGGCGAATTCGTACTTTCGGACCGGCTGGGTGGTACCGGGCTTGAAGATGTAGACGTCCGGCTCGTACGAGCCGTCGATGCCCGCGGCGACGGTGCCGTCCGCGGCGATGTCGACGGCGTTCGGGTAGGCGTCGGTCGGGTAGCTGCCGACTTCCTTCAGGTCGGTGGTGGACAGCACCTGGTGCTTGTAGGGCGCGCCGCTGGCCGTGACGACCTGGTTGCCGTCGGGGGTCACCGCGAGGTCGCGCAGGTTGCTGCCGGCCTGGCCCTGGGCGATGAGTCTGGGCGCGCCGGTGCCGGAGACGTCATAGGTCGCCACGGCGGAGGGGCTGAGGCCCGGCACACCCGCGGCCAGCACACCGGGCGCGGCCGGGTTGGACTCCAGCAGGGGCGCGTAGTACCAGCGGCTGCCGCTGTCCTGGGCCACGGCGAGGACAGGATCCGGGCCCGAGAGGTCGAGGGAGCCGATGTCCCCGTGCGTCGTCGTGCCGTAGCCGAACCACAGCTTCCCGCCGGCGCGGGCGAGGGTCCTCGGGGCGTCGGCAGTACCGGTCGAGTAGCGCGCGGACTCGGTGAGGCCGGCCGTGTCGATCGCCGCGATCTCGTCGCTGCCCGCGACGGCCACGTACAGCGTCTGCGAGTCGGCCGAGAGTTCCAGGCCGTCGGCCTCCGGCAGCGAGCCGAGCGTCCCGACGACGTTGCCGCTGTAGTCGGTGGCGACGACCTTGCCGCCGACCCGGTCGCTGACGAAGACGCGCTGGTGCACGCTGTCCACGACGATGTCGGCGACGGAGGCGACGGGCAGGACGGCGTTGCCGTCGGCGTGGGCGGCCGTGGCCTCGAGGCCCGTCAGCGCCATGGAACTGAAGAGGACGGCGAGTGCCGTCGCGGTGGAGATTCTGCGGTTGCGCAAGGTGGTTCAAACCTCATGAGCCGTGGGAGGCCGCGCGTCACCGGAGGTTGGAAGGCACCGGGCGCGGCATGTTCCGGATGCCTATGACACGGGTGTGACAACGGAGCCGTCGGAATGGTTGTGCGCGGGAAGAAGAGATTCCGGGGCCTCTCCCACGGCGATGCCCACAAAGCCATCCCCCTGCACGAAGCCACCCTCTCGCGCCCCTGGAGTCAGGCATATCCGCAGGAGATCGCCAAACCGGTGCTGCGCGCGCGGACGTTCGCGGCGCCGTGCAAGCGCGAACGCATGCCGTATGTCAGGGCCTGCGGCCGCCGTTCGGGTCACCCGAGGCAGCCCTTCAGGTGATTGCCGGGCGCCTCATGAGCCAGGCAGCCGTCGCAGGGGTACGAAGTCTCAGCGAAGGACGATCCCAGAACGCCGTGAGGAGCTTGGCGATGTACGCAGCAGTCCGGCGGTACGAAGGGGTGACCGATTCGGCCGAGGCGGCACGTCTCGTGAACGAGGGGTTCGTGTCGCTCATGCGCCAGGTCTCCGGCTTCGTGGCCTACTACTGGATCGATGCCGGGGACGGAGTGATGGTCTCGACCAGCGTCTTCCAGGACCAGGCCGGTGCCGAGGAATCGATCTCCAGGGCTGCGGACTTCGTACGGGACAACCTTGCGTCACTGCTCCCCAACCCTCCCCAGGTCATGGCCGGCGAGGTGGTGGCTTCCGCATGACAGCGGTCGGACCAGCCACGTGAGATGGCCTCCAGGGCTGTATCGGCCTGCAGTGCCCACCTGGTCGCCCGTCAGAGCAGTTCTTCGATCCAAGATTTTGGCGATACCCATAGTTATCGCAACTCACAGTGCGTTCAGACCTGCTGAAGCAGCGATCGCCACCTCTGCCCAGACCGTCTTGCCCACGGGGTGACGAGGTGTCGAGCCCCAGCGCACGGCCAGGACATCCACCAGGAGCAGGCCTCGACCCGACTCGCCGTCGGGGTACGACGAGGGCGGAGCGGCAGGCGGCCGTTTCGCGGTGGCGGCGTCGGCGACCTCGATCCGCACCAGGCCCGCCACCTCGTCGAGGCCGAGCCTGAGACGGAAGTCGCGGCCCGGGACGTGGCCGTGCTGGACGGCGTTCGCGGCGAGTTCACCCACGACGAGGGCGACCGCGCACGACGCGTCCGACTCCGGCGGGTATCCCCACTCCTCCATGCGCCACACGGCGCCGCGTCGGGCGAGCCTCGCACCTCGGGGCGACGAGGCGAACTGCGCTGCGAGTGGCGGGTGTTCGGTGGCCCCGCCGTCGAGCGCGACGGGTTCCGTCACGGGGGCTTCGGTGCCCCTTCGGGGGTCTTCGCCCGCGGTGGTCGTTCCTGTCAGCACAGCGTGACCGTCCTTGTCCGTCGAGTTCCGGGACGTGCCGCGATGTACGCGGGTCATCACGTTCCGTACTCAAGAGTCGTCGGGCGGCCCTACGCTCGGAAGGTGACACAGCCTTACTTTTCAGTCCGTAAGGAACGGAAGTGACGCCTTGGCCAACGGAATTGATCCCAGTACGTCGATGGCCGCGCTGTTCGGTTCACGGGTACGCAGACTCCGTACGGCGGCCGGACTGACCCAGGCCGAACTCGGCGACAGGACCCACGTGGTGAGCACCCGGATCACGCAGATCGAGCGGGCCTCCGGGGCGAAACCGACGCTGGCACTGGCACGGGCGCTCGACGCTGCCCTGGGCGCGGACAACTTGTTGGTCGAGCTGTGGCCGTATGTGTATCGGGAGGCGTTCCCGGACTGGTCGCGGGCGTTCATGGCGCATTCGGAGCGGGCGGTGGCCATCGGAGAGTACGCAGCGCATGTGGTGCCCGGCCTGCTCCAGACCGAGGAGTACGCGCGGGCCGTCCTGAGCGTCGGCCTCACCCTCAGCAGTGAGGCGCAGTTGGAGGAGAGGCTCACTGTACGCATGGGACGTCAGGAGCGGCTCGGCTCAGCTGATCGACCTGCACTGTGGGTCGTCCTCGACGAGGCGGTACTGAGGCGCCCGGTCGGTGGTCATGCAGTGATGCGTGGGCAGCTGGAGCGTCTGATCGAGGCCGCGGCGGAGCCTCATATCGACGTGCAGGTACTGCCGTTCGACCAAGGCGAGCACGACGCGATGGGAGGCTCGCTGACGATTCTCGCGCTGTCTGACGGCTCGGAAGTCGCCTACACGGAAGGCGCGCACTACGGCCAACTCATCGAGGATCCAGCCGAAGTCAGGAGGTTTTCCTTGACCTACGATCGGCTACGGGCGGCAGCCCTGCCCCCGCTCATGTCGCTCGACATGATCCGATCCGTGATGGAGGGCAACCACCGTGGAGCGAAGGTCCCGTCCCGATCTGAACGGCGCCGCGTGGCGCAAGAGCAGCTACAGCAATCAGGAGGGCGGCAACTGCGTGGAGGTGGCGGACGGGTTCCCCGGCCTCGTGCCCGTCCGTGACAACAAGGTCCCACACGGTCCCGCGCTGTCCTTCGAAGTCGGCTCCTGGGCAGCGTTCATAGGCGAGTTGAAGGCCGGTCAGCACCGCCTCTGAACCGGCCAGGTCCCGGTCACGGCCCGCCTTCCGGGTCCACCGGATCCTTGCCCGCGAGGGCCCGGCGGGCCGCTGACCTCCCAAAGAACCGGGGGAAAGAACTACCCGCCCACCCACCCTCCCGGCCCGTGTCACCCGTCCGAGTGACCGGCTTGCAGGTGCGGGATTCGGACGGTTACGTTCGCCGCGACAACCGCAAACAGATACGGCCCCCGGCCGGGACGGCAATCCCGATCGAGGGCCTGACCGATCAGGAAGCAACGACCTTCCCAATGGCTGACCCGCAGTCTAACGCGCGCCTGCGCGCCGACGCCGGAGCTCCGACCTCCGGCGTGATCCACGTACGCACCCGCCTCACGGCCGACTTCACCGTGATCTCGAACGCCCTCGCGCAGCGGCGCGGCAGCGCCGTCACGGTCGGCGTGGCGGTCTACATCCTCTCCCTGCCCACCGGCACCCCCGTGAGCATCGCCGCGTTGTGCGAGCACTTCACCGAGGGCGAGATCCTGATCTCGCGGGCGCTCAGAGAACTCGAAGAAGCCGGATACCTGGAACGCCGCCGCGAGCGACTGTCCACCGGGCAGATCCGTACCCGGACGTACTTCTACGACGTGCCCGGCGGTGATCCGGATCCGGACGGGCCTCCCGAGCCGCCGAAGCCGCGTCGGCCCCGAAAGCAGCCCGCCGCAGCGACGGCCACGCCTGCGTCCGCCACCGCGCAGGAAGCGGTGCACACACCCGCGCAGTCCGAGGCGGAGGCGCCGATCCCCCTCGCCGACGCGGCCCCACAGGCCGTCGCCGTACTCGCCGCGCTGCGCCGGATCGATCGACGGCTGATCCTGTCCGAGAAGGAGGCCGCCCGCCTGGCACCCGCCGTCGCCCAGTGGCTCGCGGCGGGTGTGGGAGCGTCCCAGATCACCGAGCTGCTCACCGCAGGGCTCCCCGACAACTTCCTTGCTCGTCCCGCAGCCATCCTCGCCTTCCGCCTACGAGAGACGCCCCTGCCCGCTCCACCCCCGTCGGCGCACCCCGTGGAACGTCCGGCAGCTGTCCTGCCCTTCCAGACCTGCGACGGCTGCGAGCGAGCCTTCCGCGCCTCCGCCCCCGGACACTGCCGCGACTGCCGATCCAGGGACTGTCTCCGTGCGGCCGGCTGAGCTGGTGGGTGGGTGTGCGGTGGGACCTCGGGTGGGAGGCTGGATATGCGACGATGCGAAACCCGGCATCAAGAGGAGGTGGGGCATGGTCGACAGGTTCAAGGACGGACTTCTGACGCCCACGGAGACCGCCTCCTACCTTGAGATTCCGCAGTCGACCCTCACCTCGTGGTTGAAGGGCAAGGCCGCCGGAGCGCCTCTGGTCCACCAGGTGGAGCCGGTACGGAAGGGACAGCCTTCGGTGCCTTTCATCGCGGTCGCCGAGGCGCACGTGCTTCGTTCCCTGCGCTCCTTGGGGCTCCGCATGAGCGAGATCAGGGAGGCGGCCGCCGCTGTACGGGACGCCTTCGACACCCCCTACGGGCTCGTGTCCAAGCGGATCGCGACGGACGGCGTGGACATCTTCATCGAGCACGGTTGGGGGGATCTCCGCAGAGCCCGCGACGGCCAGGTCCCCATCAAGGAGGTGGTCTCCGACTATCTCCGCTATCTCACCTGGGAGCCTGGCGACGACTTCCCCTCCAGCCTGCGGTTGAGGCAGTACCCGGACTCTGTCCCCGTCGTGATCGACCCGAGGTTCGGTCACGGTCTCCCCGTGGTGGCCGCCAACCGGGTCTCGGTCAAGGCCATCACCGACCTGTGGGAGGCCGGGGAATCCGTCGAGGACATCGCGTACGACTACGACATGACACCTGAGCAGGTGGATGCCCTCTGCCAAGCAGTGGTGCATCTTGCTTCCTAATGCTGTTGTCAACCGGCTGCGGAAGCTGGAAGCGTGACTTGGTAGCAGCGTCGGTCACGGATCAGGGCCCACAGGACGTTGACGCGTCGGCGGG
>NZ_JBEZLR010000034.1:0-86708 GCF_040652275.1 Streptomyces sp. NPDC048275 | reverse complement strand
CCTGGCACGGCGCCTCGCCGCGTTGTCGGGATCGTCCGCGTACGCCCAGTACGCGGACGACCCTCCGCCTTGCGATGCACCGCACCAGACGCCGCAGGCCCCGCCCTCCGGGCGGACGACGCTACTTTCGAAACACGCCCTACTAGGCCCACGCGGCCGCCGTGTTCACCGGCGTGCTCTGCGTGGCGGGAGCCGCGCTCGCCGCCGCCGGGATCCGACGGGCCACGGAACCCGTACCTGTGCCCGTACCTCACTGAGCGACGGGCGACGGTGTCCCCATGGACGGGGGGCACCGTCGCTCTCACATCGCGAGCGGTCGGTCGGCCCTGACCGTCATCATCGCGCGGACCTGACGCACGGGCAGGGACTCCCCGATGTCGCCGGAGCGGATGCCCGCCCCGGCCGGCGCACCGAAGTCAGGACAGGCCGGCGGAGGCCAGCCACGACTTGGCCACGTCCAGCGGGTCCTTGTTGCCGTCCTGAACCTCACTGTTGAGCTGGACCAGGGTGTCCGTGTCGAGCTTCGCCGATATGGCATTGAGGGCGGTGACTCCCTCGGCGGGAAGGCCGCTCTTGTACGCCAGCGGGGTCACGTTCTGGAAACCGAAAAGACTCTTGGGGTCCTGCAGGACCACAAACTTGTTCTTGGTGATTCCGGGGTCCGTCGAGAAAATGTCGGCAACCTGGATGTTGTTGCTCTTGAGAGCCGCCGTCGTCAGCGGACCGCCCGCGTCCAGCGCCTTGAATGACTTGAATTCCAGGCCGTATGCGGACTTGAGGCCGACCAGCCCCTGCTGGCGGGTCTGGAACTCCGGCGACCCGCCGATGACCAGGTCCTTTGCCACGTCGGTGAGGTCGGCGATCGTCGACGAAGAGGTGAGGCTGTACTTCTTGGCCGTGGCCTCGTTGAGTGCCACCACGTCCTTGTCCTGCGCCTCGGACGACTCCAAGAGGGTCAGCTTCGCATCGAGTTCGGCGCTGATGGCATTGTTGGTCTCCGCGACCGACGCCGGCGCCGCCTTGGCGTCCAGATAGGCCAGCAGGGCGCCGTTGTACTCGGGCAGGACCGTGATCGTGCCGTTCTTGATCAGACCGTAAGTGGTTTCGCGGCTGCCGATGTTCAGCTTGTAACTGACCTTGATCCCCTTGGCCTTGAGGGCCTCGCCGTAGATGTCGGCGAGCAGGATGCTCTCGGGGAAGTTGTTGGAACCGACCACGACCGTGCCGCCCTTGGCGGTGTCGCCCTTCAAGGGGTCCGTGGAGCCCGAGTCATTGGACGAACCGCAACCCGTCAGGGCGGACGCAGCCGCAACCAGCAGGGACACAGCGTATGTTGCGGTCGTTCTGGCGCTTCTGGCGTGAGTCACGTTGGTCATCCAGACTTGTGCATGGGCGGTCGGCGGCCGGAAGGTGTGGCGTGATGACGATCCAAGCGAGCCAGGTAACGTACCGTCAAGACACGAATAGATCACCGGCGGAGACCACGCGACGTCACTGCGTGTGCGCAACTCAACCAAAATCAGGGCGACTCGGTCATATCCAGTGTCGGTTTTTGGATGATCGTGGCCGTACTCTTGCGGTAGCCGCTACGGTTGGCCGAGCCGGTGGACCTGGTTCCACTTGTTTGACCCGAGCGTGCTGACATGACCTGAGTCCACGCAGCCCGGGCATGGGCTTCCAATTGGAAATGATGTCAAGGAGGTTTGGTGCCCGCGCACAGAAAAGCCGCCCGGGGGCCGCAGCCCACGGATCCCCGAATAGGCCGGTCGCCCTCCCTCCTCGATCGTTGGCCTTTCCGCCGGAAACTCAACGTCCTGGTGATTGTTCCGGTCACCGTCGTGTCGGCGATGATGGCCTACATCGTCTACTCCGAGATCGGCTTGGCCCGTTCCGCTGCCGACACCGCCCGGCTCGTCCAGGACAGTGCGCAGGTCACCAAGCTCGTCGACGGTATCCAGACCGAGCAGCGGCAGGCGCTCCTCGTCTCCCTGCGCTACGAAGCCGCTCGTCCCGGCGACAAGGCGCCCGACACCTCCGCCTATCTCCGGGCCCAGCAGAAGGTCACCGCCCAGGCGGAGGTCGTACGGTCCACCTATGGGGACCGGCTGCCCGATGCCGAGGATCAGGCGCTCAAGGAGCTGGCAGGCCTCCACAGCCTCCGCAAGCCCATCGAGCAGGGCCCGATCTCCGCCGACAACATCGACCCGGCGTACGGATCGGTCGTCGAGAGTCTCATCAATGGCCTCGGACTGGGCCAGTCGGGCGGCGAGTCCGCGGAGTCCGCGGGCAATCTGCTCGACGCGCTGGTGCGCGCCGACACCGCCCACGCGTCCTTCGAGACCGGCGTCTTCGCCGCCCGTACCCGGGACCTCAACGCGTTCATGGAGTACACCGGCGCAGCCGGCGACTATGAGCAGTACATCTACCAGGCGGAGCGGTTCACCCGGTTCGCCGACCAGGATCAGGGCGCTTTGCTCGCCGAGATCGATCAAAGCCCTTATCAGGACATCATCGCCCAGAACTACGCCGCACTCCAGGCCGACCCCAGCGGTCTGATCGCCGAGAACTTCACGCAGGTGCGCGCCGCCCTGAAGGAGGCGCTGGCCGCCGAGCCCACCTACGAGCGCCAGGCCCAGAACAGGCTGAAGATCACCCAGTCGCTCATCGGCGAGATCGCCTCGGACGCCCAGGACGCGTCGGACGACACCTGGAGGCAGGTGCTCTGGCTGCTCTTCGCCAACCTGCTCATCTTCGCGGCCTGGATCCTGTTCTCCGTACTGATGCGCCGCTCCGTGGTCCGTACCGTGCGAAGTCTCACCAATGCGGCCCAGCACGTGGCCGCCGCGGCCGAGAGCGAGCTGGCCCGGGTCGCGGACGACGACGCCGACGACGCGAGCCCACCGCGACTCGAAGCCGTGCCCGTGCCGGTCCGCGACGAGATCGGTGAACTCGCCGAAGCCTTCAACCAGGTTCAGGTCACCGCGACCGCCCTGCTGGAACGCCAGGTCATCAGCCGCCGCAACATCGCCCAGATGTTCGGCAACGTCGGCCACCGCGTCAGCAACCTGACGGCGCGTCAATTGACGCTGATCGACTCGGTGGAGCGCGGCGAGACCGACCCCGAGGTGCTGGACCGGCTCTACCGCATCGACCACATCGCCGTACGCCTCCAGCGCAACGCCGACAGCCTGATGCTGCTCGCCGGAATTCGCGAGACGGGCCTCAACACCGGGCCCATGCGGCTCAGCAACATCGTCCGCGCGGCGCTCGGCCAGATCGAGGGCTACCAGCGCGTCACCCCGCACGCCGAGGGCGATGTCACCGTCGCCCCCGACATCGTCGGCGACCTCACGCTGATGCTCGCGGAACTGCTGGAGAACGCGGTGACGTTCTCCCCGGCGTCCAGCGGCGTCGAAGTCGTCCTGCGTCCCCGGCAGGGCTCCGCCGGCGGAGCCCTGATCGAGATCATCGACCATGGCCTCGGGATGAGCGCGGAGCGGCTGGAGGAGGAGAACGCCCGCCTGATCCGCCGCGAACGGCTCGACCTGGCCCCGACGGAGGTCCTCGGTCTCTTCGTGGTCGGTGGACTCTCCCGGCGCTGGGGCATCGAGGTCGTTCTGACCCGTACCCCGGGCGGCGGCGTCACCGCCACCGTCGCCGTGCCGTCCTCCCACCTCCTGCTCGCCGACCCGACCGGAGCCGCGGCGCGCGCCCCGCACATCCTGCCGCCGCCCCGCCGCTCCGGTGGCAGCGAGCCGCGCCCCGCGGCGGTGGACCCGGAACCCGGGCCCTCGGCGCTGCCCCGCCGGATTCCCTCCCGTCCGCGGGATGCGGATTCCTCGGGGCACACTCACCGGCCGGAGGCCCCGGCCGGGGGTGCCAGGACGCACGGCGGCACCCACGGATCCACGGGCGCGGGGTCAGTGCGGAACGCGGGAGGCGGCGCCCCGGTGCGCGAGACAGCCGGCCGCGGTATGCCTTCGAGGCCGCCCGGTGGACCAGCCCAGCCGCACGCCAACGGCGCCGACGGCGGCCATGGCACGGCCCCGTCGAGGTCGGGCGCGGTCGGGTCGGAGTCGGGTACGGCTCCGACGAGGTCCGGCGCATCCCCGTCCAGGTCCGGTGCGCTCCCGCCGAAGTCAGGCGCGGACTCGTCCTCGAGCCCGGGCAACGGATCCAGTCCGCTGCGGCGGCGGGTGCGCGGAGCGACCCTGCAGGCCACCACCGCGTCGACCCGCCTGCCCAAACAGGCCATCACCAACCCGCGCCCGCCCGCCTGGCAGAACGCCGACGCGGAAGCGGCACGATCCGAGATCGACGAGTTCGAGGCCGCAGTCCTGCGGGCCGACCGCGAGAGCGCGGCCGAGGACGGGATCATCGCTCCGGCCCATTCAGGGGGCCGTAGCGACACCTCGGGCGAGCACAGCACAGAGAACAACAGACCCTCATTCCCGGAAGGCATGAGCAAGTGACGATGTGGACAGGTGGACCGGAGTCCGCACCCGTGGAACCCGCGACGGACGTGAAGGCCGCGGCTGCCGACTTCAATTGGCTGCTCAATCGATTTGCCACCGAGACCGCCGGGGTCGTCGACGTGATTGGTGTGTCCTCCGACGGTCTGCTGATCGCGGTGTCCCAACTGCGCGGCAAAGCGGACTCGGAACGACTCGCGGCGATCGTCTCCGGGATCACCAGCCTCGCCACGGGCGCGTCCGGGAACTACGGACTGGGCGCGCTGAACAAGGTCATCATCGACCTGGAGGAGGGGCACGTCCTGGTGTCGGCGCTCGGCGCGGGCGCGGTGCTCGGAGTGGTCGCCTCGAAGGAGGCGAAGCTCGGCAACATCGCGTACGAGATGACCCTCTTTGCCAACCGCGCCGGTGCCGCCCTGAGCCCGCAACTGGTCATGGAGCTCAAGAACACCGTGGGGATTGCGCCGACCCGATGACGGTCGGCGGGGTCGTTGCGAAGGCCGCGACGACCCGCGAGTGAAGGATGAGGACGAGATGACGGCCGGCGTGCCATCAGCCGCCGACGACGACGCGTGGGGTGTGGAAACCCCCGCGTCGATCGTCAGGCCATTCCTGCTGACTGCGGGGCGGATCGCGGGCGGCGACAGCCTTGTACCGACGATCCCGATCGAGACGCAGGTGGTCGCGACCGAACTGGGGCTGGCCACGCTGGAGGCCTTCGTCTTCGACCAGCACCGCGACATCATCACGGTCTGCCGCCAGCCGCAGTCGCTGGCGGAGATCGCGGCGAAACTGCGGATGCATTTGAATGTGATCAGAGTGCTTGCCGACGATCTCCGCGCCGACGGTCAACTGGCCTTGTACGCACCGCAGGCCGATTCCGCCCGCGACGCCACCGTATTGCGAAGGGTTATCGATGGTCTCCGAGCTATCCCCGACTCCCGGGGCGCGATCCGTGAGCGCTGACACCGAGGGTGCCCGGCCGCCGATGCCGGTGAAGATGGTGATCGCGGGCGGCTTCGGAGTGGGCAAGACCACCACGGTGGGCGCCATTTCCGAAATCGAGCCGCTCACCACCGAGGCGTCCATCACCTCGGTCGCCGCGGGCATCGACGACCTGTCCCACACCCCGGAGAAGATGACGACCACCGTCGCCATGGACTTCGGCTGCGTCACGCTCGACCCGACCCTGAAGCTCTATCTGTTCGGGACCCCCGGCCAGGAGCGCTTCGGGTTCATGTGGGACGACCTGGTCGACGGCGCGCTCGGCGGGCTCGTCATCGTCGACACCCGCCGGCTCGACGACTGCTACGCGGCCGTCGACTACTTCGAACACCGCCAGATCCCCTTCGCGGTGGCCATCAACGCCTTCGACGGCAAGATCGAGCATGATCTGAACGACGTACGGTGGGCGCTCGACGTCGGCGAGCACGTGCCGCTCACCGTGTTCGACGCCCGAGAGCGCGGGTCGGTGCGGGACGCGCTCCTGGTCGTCCTCGAACACGCCCTGGCCACCGCGGAGAAGTGAACGGAAAGAAGGGGCGACGGGCATGGCTCGTCGCCCCTTTCGCCTTCCATCAGGCCATACGGCGCCTGCGCACCCCCGGGGACACCGCCAATCGGGTCACGGCCCAGAACAGCACAAGGACGAGCAGCGCCAGGCCGGCCGTGAGAGCGGCACCGCCCGCCACCTTCTCGAAGTTGCGCTGGTAGAGGCCGTCCAGGATGTACCGGCCGACCCCGCCCAGGGCCACATAGGCCGCGATCGTGGCCGTCGACACGATCTGGATCGCCGCCGAGCGCAGGCCGCTGAGGATCAGCGGCAGCGCCGCCGGCACCTCGACCTGGAAAAGGATCTTCCCCTCCGACATGCCCATGCCGCGGGCGGCGTCGACGGGGGAGGGGTCCAGGGCGCGGATCGCCTCGTACGTGGTGATGAGGATCGGGGGGATCGCCAACACCACGAGCGGGATCATCACG
The DNA here is from genome assembly GCF_040652275.1 of Streptomyces sp. NPDC048275. Taxonomy (NCBI): domain Bacteria; kingdom Bacillati; phylum Actinomycetota; class Actinomycetes; order Kitasatosporales; family Streptomycetaceae; genus Streptomyces; species Streptomyces sp. NPDC048275. The sequence continues at coordinate 80,256 of NZ_JBEZLR010000034.1, read as the reverse complement.
GGCACGATGCCGAGGCCCAGCCAGACGAACATCAGCACCAGCAGCCCGAAGGTGGGCAGCGCCCGGGCACCCGATGACACGAACGCCAGCGTGTTGCCGCCACGGCCGGTGTGCCCGGTGACAAGCCCGATGGGCAGACCGACGGCCGCGGCGATCGCGAGTGCCCCGGCGGTGTACTGGACGTGCTCCCACACGCGCTGCGGAATCCCGTCGTATCCGTGCCAGTGGGCCCCGTCGCTGAAGAAGGACTGCATGAAGTTGAGTACATTCACGAGACGCTCTCCGGGGTGCGGGCGGCGCCCGCGATCGTGGACGTACGGCGTGCGGTCTTGCGGCCGGAGGGCGGCTGCCAGGGGGTGAGTACGTGCCGCAGCAGGACGAGCAGGGCGTCGACCAGCACCGCGAGGACGGCGGTGGTGACCACCGAGTTCACCGCGAGCATGGGACGGTGGTAGAGCATCGCGGTGGTCAGCAGATTGCCGAGTGCCCCCTCGTTGCCGATCAGTGAGCCGACGCTGACCAGGCTGATGCTCGACGCGGTCGCCACTCGCAGTCCCGCCATGATCGCGGGTACGGCGATGGGGAGTTGGACCTGGAGGTAACGGCGCACGGGACCGATGCCCATCGCCGTGGCGGCGGCGTTCGTCTCCTCGGGTACCGAGCGGACGCCGTCGACGACCGCCGGGACCAGAATCACCAGGCTGTAGAGGCACAGCGGGATCATCACGGTCGTCTTGCTCAGCCCCGTGTAGTCGATGAGCACCACGAAGAAGGCGATCGACGGAATCGCGTACAGCACCGTGGTGAGCCAGAGGACCGGCGGATAGATCCAGTTGAAGCGGACGCACAGCAGGCCGATCGGCAGCGCCAGCAGGAGACCGACGAGAACCGGGATCAGGGCCTCCTGCATATGCGTGGAGATCAGGCCGAGATAGCTGCTCTGGAGGTCGCTGGGGATGTCGAAGAAGCCGTTCATCGGGCGGCCTTCACCTGTGACGGGAGCTCTGGGGAGTCCGCCGCCCGTTGCTGCCGGGCCGCGCGGATCGCCGCGGCGATCTTCTCCTGCCCGGCGAGTCCCAGCACCTTCCCCGCCCCGTCCACGGCGACCGCCTGACCGGTGGGCGACAGCACCGCCCGGTCCAGGGCGACCCGCAGCGAGTCCCGGCCGACCTCGAAGCTCTGCCCGTACGGCTCGAGGGTATGGACCTCACCGGACCACGTGGTGAGGTCGGCCCAGCCCAGCGGCTTTCCGCCCGCGTCGGTGACCAGGACCGGCCCCTCACCGCCCGGCTGCCCGGCGATCCGCTGCCAGTCGGTGCCGACCGGGAAGACCCGGGAGCGGTCGACCTCGAGGTCCCGCGTGGACAGGAAGGACAGGCCGCGGATGCCCCGGTCGCCACCGAGGAACTCCTCGACGAACGCGTCGGCGGGCGACGACAGCAGTTCGTCGGGGGCGGCGAACTGGGCGAGTTTGCCGCCGGTGCGCAGGACGGCGATGCGGTCGCCGATGGTGATGGCCTCGTCCATGTCGTGGGTGACGAACACGATCGCCTTGCCCAACTCGCCCTGGATACGCAGCAACTCCTCCTGCAGGCCCCGGCGCACGACCGGGTCGACCGCGGAGAACGGCTCGTCCATCAGCAGGATCGGCGGGTCCGCCGCGAGTGCGCGGGCGACCCCGACGCGCTGCTGCTGGCCCCCCGAGAGCTGGTACGGATAGCGGCGCGCCATGCTCGCGTCGAGGCCGACCCTTTCCATGAGCTCGGCCGCGCGGGCACGGGCGCGCTGCTTGGACCAGCCGAGCAGCCGCGGCACCGTGGCGATGTTGTCGAGAATGGTGCGGTGCTGGAAGAGCCCCGCGTTCTGGATGACGTAACCCATGGACTGGCGCAGGGCGTTGACCGGCTGGCGCTGGACGTCCTCGCCCTTGACCCGGATCGTGCCGCTGCTGGGTTCGACCATGCGGTTGATCATGCGCAGCGTGGTGGTCTTGCCGCACCCCGAAGGCCCGACGAGCACGGTGATGGAGTGGTTCGGTATCTCCAGGGACAGGTGATCGACGGCCGTCGTGCCGTCGGCATATCGCTTGCTGACCTCTTCGATGGCTATCAAGCGTCGAAACCCTTCGAGAACGCTGTGATCGGACGTCACCGGATCACGTGCACGAGGGTGCGTAGTCTAGCCAGTTGGTGCGTGTGTTCGGTTATCGCAGGGTCGTCGATTGCAAGTGGCGCCGCAGGTGGAGCAGGCCACGCCGCGGGAGCCGGTCCGGTGAACGGGGGCGCTCCGCCGCGCGGGTGACCTCCGGGCGTGGCGGAGCGAGGGCGGCATCGCCCCGGGGAAGACTGTCGCCCTCATGCTGCCCTGCCGTCGTGGGACGTCGTCCCCGTCACCGCCCGGAGAGACCTCGTGCGATTTCCCTTCCGCCGGGCCGCGCCGGCCGTCGCCGCCGTACTCGTCGTGTCGAGTGCCCCTCTCGCGTCCGCCACGGCGGACGATGTGGTCGTGGACCCGGCCCAATACGTGAACCCCTTCGTCGGAACCGCGCCCGGAGGAGCGGATTTCGGCCATGGCGGTGGAGCCGGGAACACCTTCCCCGGAGCGACGGCGCCCCTGGGCGGGGTCCAGTGGAGCCCGGACACGGTGACGTACCAGCACGGCGGGTACGCGTACGGGGACAACCGGATCAAGGGGTTCAGCCTCACGCATCTGTCCGGCGCGGGGTGCAAGGACTACGGCAATGTGCCCTTCATGCCCCTGCTCGGCGCCGACGCGACCGGCCCGGCAACCTTCTCGCACACCAACGAGCGGGCGGAGCCCGGGAGTTACCGGGTCACCTTCGACAACGGCATCGGTACCGAACTCGCCGCCACACAGCGCTCCGGCGTCGCCCGCTTCACCTATCCGGCCACGGACGACCGCCCCGCCGCGCTGAGCGTCGACGCGGGCAAGGCGTTCAACGCGGCCACCGGAGCGGTGGACATCGGCACCGACACTCTGTCCGGGCACACCGACAGCGGCGGCTTCTGCAAGTCCGGCAACCGCTACCGGCTCTACTTCCACGCCACCTTCGACCACCCCTTCGCCCAAGCCGCCCACCCAGAAGGCAAACCGGGCGCGGCCGTGGTCTCCTTCGGCCCCGGGGTGCGCACGGTCACCGTCCGGGTCGGCGTCTCCTTCGTCAGCGTCGAGGGCGCCCGCCGCAATGCCGCCACCGAGCAGCACGAGGACTCGTACGACGGAATCAGGCAGGCCGCGCGCGCCCGCTGGAACGACTGGCTCGGCCGCATCGCGGTCGGCGGCGGCACCGGCACCCAACGCCGGGTCTTCTACACCGCCCTGTACCACTCCCTGCTTCACCCCAGCACCTTCAGCGACACCGACGGCCGCTACCCCGGCATGGACGGCGTCATCCGCCGCACCCGCCCCGGCCACGTCCAGTACGCGAACTTCTCCGGCTGGGACGTCTACCGCTCCCAGGTCCAACTCCTCGCCCTGCTCGCCCCGCGAGAAGCCTCCGACATCGCGCAGTCCGTCCTCAACCAGGGTCTCCAGGCGGGCTACTTCGACCGCTGGACCGTCGCCAACGGCGGCACCGGCGTGATGGTCGGCGACCCGCTGCCCGTGATCGCCTCCGCCGTCCACGCCTTCGGTGCCACCGACTTCGACGCCCGCGCCCTGCTGCGCGCCGCCCTGGCGGGCCGCCAGGACAAACGTCAGCGACCCGGCCACGAGCAGTACGACGCCCTCGGCTATGTCGCCGCCGGCGCCCGGGGTGTCTGGGGCTCGGCCGCCACCACCCTGGAATACGCGGCCTCCGACTACGCGTTGGCCCAGCTCGCACACCGTCTCGGCGACACCACCGCCCACGAGACCCTGCTGCGCGCCTCCGGGAACTGGCGCAAGCTCTTCAATCCCGCCACCGGCTATCTCCAGCCGCGTGCGGCCGACGGCAGCTGGCCGCCCTTCACGCCCGCCCAGACCACGGAGTACGTGGAGGGCAACGCCGCCCAGTACACCTGGATGGTCCCGCACGACCTGCCCGGTCTCTTCGCCCTGATGGGCGGGAACGCCGCGGTCACCGCCCGCCTGGACACCTTCTTCACCCACCTCAACGCGGGCGGCACCCAGCCCTACGCCTACCTCGGCAACGAGCCCTCCTTCAACACCCCCTGGGCGTACGACTACGCGGATCGCCCCGACCGCGCCCGCGACACCGTCCGCCGCGCCCTGGCCACCCTCTTCAGCGACCGTCCCGACGGTCTCGTCGGCAACGACGACCTCGGCGCCATGTCGTCCTGGGCCGTCTGGGCGAGCCTCGGCATGTACCCGCAGGCTCCCGGTAGCGACCAGCTCGCCCTGGCCGAGCCCGTTTTCCCCACCGCCACCCTGCACCGTCCGGGCGGCCCCGCGATCGAGATCACCGCGCCCGACGCCTCGGCCACCGTCGGCGACGCCAGCACACTCACGCTCACCGCCCAGGCCCGCAAGGGCTCCTGAACCCGGGGCGAGGGGCGCTGTCAGACGGCCACGACCCCGACCCCCGCCTCCTCGAACCGGCGCACCATGTCCTGGCCCACCGCCACGTCCGTGACCAGCGTGTCCACCGACTCGGCCGCGCAGATCCGGGCGAAGGCGCGCCGGCCCAGCTTGCTGGAGTCGGCGGCGACGATCACGCGTGCGGCACGCTCGCACAGGAGCCGGTTGATGGCGGCCTCGGCCTCGTCGTGGGCGGCCGCACCGTGCGTGACGTCGAAGGCGACCACACCCAGGACGGCGACGTCGAGGGTGATCTGGCTGAGCACACCGTCCGCGAGGGGCCCGATCAGCTCGTACGACTGGGGACGCGCGACTCCTCCGGTGACCACGATCTTGAACTGGGGGCGCACGGCCAGCTCATTGGCGATGTTGAGCGCGTTCGTCACCACGGTCAGCGCGGGCGAGCCGGAACCGAGATCGGGGCGTACGGCCAGGGCGCGGGCCACCTCGGTGGTGGTCGTGCCGCCGGTCAGGCCGATCGCCTCGCCGGGTGCGACGAGCGCGGCCACCGCCGTCGCGATGCGCTGCTTCTCGGAGGCGTGCCGGGCCGTCTTGTAGCGCAGCGGCAGTTCGTACGACACCCCGTGCACGACCGCGCCGCCGCGTGTGCGCACCAGCATCTGCTGCTCGGCGAGCTGGTCGAAGTCACGCCGGATGGTCGCGGCCGACACCTCCAGCTCGCCCGCGGCCTGCTCGACATCCAACCGTCCCCGCTCCACGAGCAGTTCCAGCAGCGCCTTCCAGCGGGCGTCGCGCGACATCCGCACTCTCCGTTCCTCGATCCTCCGCGACCCTAACGCACCGCATTCCAGGAGCGCGGAATGCTTGATTGTGATTGAAAGCTCGCTATATCTTGCAAGAATGCGCATCGGTGGAGTGCATCAGTGGGAGGGGTGTGGCATGACTGGCATGACCCATGTCGAGAACGAGCTGAGCAGCCAGCCCGAGTGCTGGATCCGCGCCGCCGAGCAGGCCACGGCGCATGGTGGCGCGTTGCCCGCGGCGGGGGAGCGGGTCGCGTTCGTGGGGTGCGGGACCTCCCTCTTCATGGCTCAGGCCGCCGCTTCGCTGCGCGAACGGTCCGGACAGGGGGAGACGGACGCCTTCGCCGCATCGGAATTCCCGGACACCCGTTCGTACGACCGTGTGGTCGCCCTCACCCGGTCCGGGACCACGACTGAGGTGCTCGACACGCTCGCGCGGCTACGAGGACGTACGCGCACGACCGCCATCACCGCCGACCCCAAAACCCCCGTGGCACAGGCCGCGGACGACATCGTCGTGCTCGACTTCGCGGACGAACAATCCGTGGTGCAGACCCGGTTCGCGACCACCGCGCTCACACTGCTGCGGGCCCACCTCGGGCTGCACACCGATGCCGTCGTCGCCGACGCGCGCACCGTGCTCCAGGCCCCGCTGCCCGAAGGACTGGTCGACCGTACGCAGTTCACCTTCCTCGGCCGCGGCTGGACCGTCGGGCTCGCTCGCGAGGCCGCGCTCAAGATGCGCGAGGCGGCGCTGGCCTGGACCGAGGCCTACCCGGCGATGGAGTACCGGCACGGGCCCATCAGCATCGCGACCCGCTCCACCGCCACCTGGATGCTCGGCGAGGCACCCGAGGGGCTGGCCGAACAGGTGCGGGCCACCGGCGCGTTGTGGGTGGCCGGCGCCCTCGACCCGCTCGCCGAACTCGTCCGCGCGCAACGGCTCGCGGTCGCGGTCGCCGCCTCCCGGGGGCTGGACCCGGACCGGCCGCGCCATCTCACCCGCTCCGTGATCCTCGACGGCACGGCTCGCTGATTCGGCTCGACCATCTGCGGAAAAGGAGGAGTTGTGTCACTCGCAGCCACTGGTGACCTGGTCGCCGCGGCGGCCGAGGCGGGCACCGCTGTCGCCGCGTTCAACATCATCACCCTGGAGCATGTCGAGGCCGTCATCGCGGGCGCCGAGTCGGTGGCGGCCCCCGTTGTCCTCCAAGTCAGCGAGAACGCGGTCAAGTTCCGCCACGGACGGCTGCTCCCGCTGGCCCGCGCAGCCGCCGCGGCGGCCGAACGCGCCACGGTACCCGTCGCGTTGCACCTCGACCACGTCCAGAGCGACGACCTGCTCCGACAGGCACCCGGCGCCGGATTCAGCTCCGTGATGTACGACGCCGCGCGGCTGCCGTACCAGGACAACCTTGCCGCCACTCGGTCCGCGGTCGACTGGGCACACGCCCAAGGGATGTGGATCGAGGCCGAGTTGGGGCAGGTCGGCGGCAAGGACGGCGAGCCGCCGATGGACGCGCACGCGCCCGGCGCCCGCACCGATCCCGGCGCGGCCCGTGCCTTCGTGGCCGACTCCGGCGTGGACGCTCTGGCCGTCGCGATCGGCAGCTCGCACGCCATGACCACGCGCACCGCCGCCCTCGACCACGGCCTGCTGAAGCGGTTGACCGCGACACTCGGCGTGCCCCTCGTCCTGCATGGGTCCTCCGGAGTGCCGGACGACGAACTGGTGACAGCCGTCGCCGGCGGCATCGCCAAGGTCAATGTCGGAACGGCCCTGAACATCGCGATGACCGGCGCCATCCGGGAGTTCTTCGCCGCCCACCCCGAGGCGGTCGACTCCCGCGCCTACCTCGGTGTGGGGCGGGAGGCCATGGCGCGGACGGTGGCGCGCCTCATCGACGTAGTGCGTGGGTGACCTCAGACGGCGTCCGTATCGACCAGCTTCTCGAAGAAGAACTCGTGCTTGAGGAAGGACACGTCGTACTCGCCGCCGGGATAGGGCGGGATCAACTGTGCCGCCTGGAACAGCCGCCAGCCGTCCTCCAGAGCGTGCACACCTGTCTCGTACGGCGGCTCGTCGCTGTCCCCGGTCGTGGGCGACGTGCGGCCGGTGCCGTCGTAGACCGACCAGCCCACCACCTCCGCGTCCAGGGCGGAGGTGGCGAGATAGAGGACCAGAACCTGCTGACGGATACTCATGCGACGTCCCCCTGAGGGCGGTTGGAGACCCGAGTCACCCAGTGGTCCAGGTCGAAGGAGTCGTCCCCGGTGAGCGAACGCCACAGCAGGACGCGGTTGTAGACCTCGAGACGGCCCGTGGCGGGTTCGTACCACGGGAACGTCGTGGAGAGTTCCTCGGCGACCCGCGGATCGCCCAGGTCCGAGGTGTCCCACAGGCGGCACTGCCGCACCGTCGGATTGAAGCGGATCTTGAACATATAGCGGACCGCATCGCTGTCGTTGCGCCGCCCGCCGTGCCACAGGCCATGGTGCAGAAACACCACGGTGCCCGCCGGGCAGACCAGCCGGCTCTGCCCGCGCAGATTCTGGTAGCGCCCGGTGTCCGTTTCGTTCGTGCGCCGCAGATGGCTGCCCGGCACGCTGAGGGTGCCGCCCATGTCGAGCGTGACGTCCTGCGGGTAGTACATCAACTGGACGTCGAAGGCGTCGGAGCGCACATCGATGATCGCGTCACCGTGCAGCGGCTGCGCCCGCCCCTCGCGGGGCTCGCGGATGTGGACGTAGTGATGGTCGACGGCGGGGTCGGGCCCGACCAGGCTCCGCAGCGCCCCGGCCACGTCCGGGATCCCGATGAGCCGACGGACGAAGGACCCCTCGGGGTAGGCGTCCGGCACGGTGCTGCCGTACGGCACGTCGGGCACGCCCTCGCGCAGGACGTCGATGCCCTCGGCGTTCATCACCGGCGGGACCACGGCGTCCAGCCGCAGCGAGCCGTGGGCCACGAAGTGCGCCATCCGGACCGAACTCAGGAGTGGGGTGCCGACTGTCTGCTCCCATGTGGTGGTCATGCGTCTCAACGTAGGGTCGCCACCGTCGTCGGCGCGTTGGCCCGGCTCACCACCGCTGGTAGTTTTTCACCATGCGCGAGACGGAACTGCACCTCGGCGAGCCGCCCGGCGTCGTCAACATCGGCATCGGCGTGCACGGCCTCGCGAGCCGCACGGACGTCTTCCGGCTGCCGGAGCTGTGGCAGCTGCACCTCTACCACTACGACGCCGAGCTGACCGTCGACGGCACCGCGCACCTCATCCGCCCCGGCCGGGTGAGTCTCGTACCGCCCGGCACCACGGTCCGCTACCGCTACCAGGGCCGCTCCGAACACCTCTACGCCCATCTGCGCATCGCCCCCGTCGGCGCACCGTGCCGCGTCCCCGTCATGCAGGACGTGGGGCCCGAACTCCCCATGCTCTCCAGCCTGTTGCTCAACGCGATCGCGGCGGCCCCCGGCACGCCCGAGCGCACCCGGGCCGAGATCTGGACCGCGCTGTGGCGCATCGCCCGGCTGACCCCGGCCACCACCGCCGGCCGTGGCCCGCATCCGGCGGTCAGCACGGCGATCGCCCACATCGAGGCGCACCTGGCCGCCCCGCTCGCGATTCCGGAGATCGCCCGCGCCGCCGGAATCTCCCACAACCACCTCACCCGGCTCTTCCGTACCGAGACCGGCACCACGGTCGTGGCCTACATCCGCCGCCGCAGACTCGAGCGCGCCCACCATCTGCTGCGCGCCTCGACCCTCTCCATCCCGGCGGTGGCCGCGTCCGTAGGCATCCCCGACCTGCAGGCCTTCAACAAAGCGTGCCGCCGCGAACTCGGAGCCTCGCCCCGTGTGCTGCGGGGTACCACTTCCTGACGCCCGGAGACCGCCGAGCTACTTCTTGACGGCCCTGAGGATCACGAACTTGGCGTCGCCGGCCACGAGTTCACTGTTGCCGAACAGCCGGCGCAGCTTCAGGTGATAGCCGAGGTGGCGGTTGCCGATCACCCACAGCTCGCCGCCCGGCCGCAGCGCACGGCGCGCTCCCGAGAACATCCGCCAGGCCGTGGTGTCCGTCGTCGCCTGGTGGGAGTGGAAGGGCGGATTGTTCACGACGAGGTCCACGCTTCCGGCGGGGACCCCCGTCAGTCCGTCGCCGACGCGGAACTCCGCGCTGCCCTCGGTATTCGCCCGGTACGTCTCCTCCGCCGAGGCGACCGCCTGGTACGACTCGTCCACGAACAGCACCTCCGCCTCCGGGTTCTCCAGCGCGATCGCCATACCCAGCACGCCATTGCCGCAGCCCAGGTCCACCACGCGCTCGGCGCCGCGACTGCGCGGAAGGTGCTGGAGGAAGAATCGGGTGCCGAGGTCGAGACGGTCGGCGCAGAAGACACCGGCGTGGTTGGTGACGGTACGGCCGGAGACCGCGCCGATGCCGTCGGGCAGCTGATAGCTGTACGGCCACGGGTTGGCCTCCCGCGCGGCCCCCGGATACGGGGTGCAGAAGATGAGCCGGGCCTTCTTCTCGGCCAGCGAGGTGCGGGTCGGGCCGAGGATCCGCTCGAAGAGGTTCAGCGTCGAGGTGTGGATCTCCTTGACCATGCCGGTGCCCACGACGACGGTCCCCTCGTGCACGCCGGGCGCCAGCCGGTGCAGCTGGTCCTCCAGCAGGGCGAGGCTCTTCGGCACCCGGACCAGGAGGACGTCGATACGGTCGGGCGGCGTGTCCCGGGTGGTGAGCAGACGTACCGCGTCCGCGTCGGCCCCGTTGCGGGCCAGATTCGCGCGCGTCGCCTCCTGGGCCAGGAACGAGTCGGTGATCTGCGTCGGCCGGTGCTCCGACAGCGCCGTGGCGAGTGCTCCCCACCGGTCGCCCACCACCACGACAGAGCCGGACAGCGAGGTGCCGCTCTCCGCGAGGTGCCGCAGCAGATAGGTGTCGGCGGCGTCCCAGGCACGCAGCTGGTCGCGGGGGTCTTCGGGGAAGCGGGTCAGCGCGTACTCGGCCCAGGGTGTCGTCATACGGTCGTTCATCGTGGGTCAAGGCTAGCTGAGCCCCGGACGCCTGCCTGCCTCGGTGAATGCGTGATGATGGGCCCCATGGAGAGCGAGCTGTTTCCGCGCGGCCGTACGCAGGTCGCGCCGGGCGCGGTGCACCTGCCGGACTGGCTGGGCGCCGACCGGCAGCGGGAACTGCTGGCCGCCTGCCGCGAGTGGGCCCGCCCACCGGCCGGTCTGCGCACGGTCCGTACCCCCGGCGGCGGCACGATGACCTCCCGGCAGGTCTGCCTCGGCTGGCACTGGTACCCGTACCGGTACGCGCGCACCGTCGTCGACGGCGACGGCACCCCCGTGAAGCCCTTCCCGGCCTGGCTGGACGAGCTCGGCCGCCGCGCGGTGACGGACACGCTCGGCGCCGACGCCGCGACAGCCGCGTACGACATCGCACTGATCAACTTCTACGACGCCGACGCGCGGATGGGCATGCACCGCGACAGCGACGAGAAGTCGGACGCGCCGGTCGTGTCGCTGAGCCTCGGCGACACCTGCGTCTTCCGGTTCGGGAACACCGAGTCGCGGGCGCGGCCTTACACGGACGTGGAACTGCGCAGCGGGGACCTGTTCGTGTTCGGCGGGGCGTCCCGGCTCGCGTACCACGGGGTGCCGCGGGTGCACGCGGACACGGCGCCGCCCGAACTGGGGCTGACCGGCCGTCTGAACGTCACGCTACGGGTGAGCGGCTTCTAGTTGGGCGAAAGGCCGCTGCGCGAGCGCGCGGTTTTCGGCCGCCCGAAGGGGTCACCGCACGAGCGGATCATGGGAGACTCGCCCACATGAACGGCAAGGCGGGCCCCCGGGCGGCGGGGGAAGGGAACACGCGGACGCGGCTGGACCGGGGGCGCGGGGCGCTCGGACCCGCGCTGGAACTCGTGCACACCGGGCGTGCGCCGACACGTGCCGTTCTCACCGCCGAACTGGGGGTCACTCGGGCGACCGCGGGCGCGGTGGCCGCGGAGTTGGAGGCGCTGGGGCTGATCCGGGTCGACGCACGGCCCGGCGCGGCGGCCGGTTCGCAGGGGCGGCCCTCGCACCGGCTCGAAGTCGCCGAGGACGGGCCGGTCGCGCTCGCCGCACAGGTGCACGCCGACGGTTTCCGCGCCGCGCTGGTCGGGCTGGGCGGCCGGATCGTCGCGACCGCGCCCGGCTGCGAGACCGTCGACGCCGATCCGGCGAAGGTGCTCGGCTCGGTCGTGGAGGCCGGCGCCGAGCTGCTCCGCGCGACCGGGCGGCGTTGTGTGGGCGCCGGACTCGCCGTGCCGTCCGCCGTCGCGGAGCCGGAAGGGCTCGCGCTCAATCCGCTGCACCTGGCATGGCCGGCGGGCTCTCCGGTCCGCCAGATCTTCGCCGAGAAGGTGCGCGCGGCCGGAATCCACGGACCCGCGTTCGCCGCCAACGACGTCAACCTGGCCGCGCTCGCCGAACATCGGCACGGCGCGGGACGCGGCGCCCGCGACCTGCTCTGCGTGGCCACCGGACACCGTGGCGTCGGTGGCGCGCTGGTGCTCGACGGGCGGCTGCACACGGGCAGTTCGGGCCTCGCCCTCGAAGTCGGACACCTCACGGTCAACCCCGAGGGCCGCCCCTGCTACTGCGGCAGTCGCGGCTGTCTGGACGTCGAGGCGGATCCGCTGGCCTTCCTCATCGCGGCGGGCCGTGCGCCCGGCCCCGAGGTGTCGCTGCTCCAGCAGGCCAACGACCTGATCCGCGGCCAGTACGCAGACCCGTCCGTCCGTACGGCCACCGAGGCCCTGATCGACCGGCTGGGACTCGGCCTCGCCGGACTGGTCAACATCCTCAACCCGGACCGGATCATCCTCGGCGGGTTGCACCGCACCCTGCTCGACGCGAACCCGGACCGGCTGCGTGCCGTTGTCGCCGACCGCAGCCTGTGGGGGCAGAGCGGCGGCGTACCGATCCTCGCCTGCACGCTGGACCACAACAGCCTCGTGGGTGCGGCCGAGTTGGCGTGGCAGCCGGTGCTGGACGATCCGCCGGCGGCAATGGCTCACGCCTGATGCGCGCCTGAACGTTCATTCGTGGGGTGAGGAAGCAGCGGCCGCGCGCGGCCTGAACGGCTTGTGCGGCGATGTCGTCAAGGCCGTATCGGGTGCCTCCGGTGCCTCGGGCGTAGAAGCCGTCCCGGAACAGCCTCGCGTAGCCGTGGGCCGGCGCGACGAGGTGCCCGACCCGGGCGGCGCGCCTGGACGTGCTGCGCGCCATCGCCACCGAGTGACCCACCGGGGTACGTACGGCCCGGTCCACCGAGGGACGTACGGGGTGGGTCTCACCGCCCGGTCAGCCGACAACGGCCGACCGGGCGGGAGCGTGTTCGGGCCTACGCCCGTCGAGGGTGTCGACTGTGTGCCGGAGCGTGGTCTCACGAGCCGTCCCGTACGGCGGCCGGACGGGCGCCGCCACCGCGGGTGAGGAAGCCGGAAGGCTGAACCACACGGTCTTGCCCGACTCGCCGTCCGGTCGCACTCCCCAGCTCTCGCTCACCGCGGCGACCATCGCGAGACCGCGTCCGCAGGTGGCCGTGGGGTCCGCGTCCCGTACTTCGGGCAGGCGGGGGTCATGGTCGTGCACCGAGACCGTGAGCCGATCGAGCAGCAGCTCGATCTCCACGGTGCACAGCTTGTCCGGCTGCGCGTGCTGGTGGACGTTGGTCAACAGCTCGGTCACCCCGAGCGCGGCACGGTCTATCAAGGAGTCCAGATGCCAGTAGCGCAATTGTGCAGAGACGATTCTGCGGACCTGGCCGATCCGCGACGGCAGGGCTTGGAGCTCCACCGTGCAATGCCTGTTTGGCTGGCTGATCACGGCTGCGACTCCCCGAATTGAGGTCCGGAAGAAGACGGAGATCGGATCCAGCAGAGTGGCTGAGTGGAACGGCCGCCTGCTGTAGTGCCGGCGGGCTGATTCGCAGCGTTATCGCCGGTGAACCCAGAGTGATGGTGATGTGAGACCAGAGTGACTGAGGGGGTTCGGTCCCGCAACTCGCGGCACGGTCGGCGATATGGCTCCCGCTCGGATCGTCGCGGGATCCGCATCCGGTGGGCTGCCACTTCGGCCGTCGCGCGGCGAGCGACTGAGCTGCCGTGTGGCGACCGACTGACTGCCGTGTGGCGACCGCTCGGCTGTCTTGGCGGCCGCCTCGACTGTCGCGCGGCGGCTGAGGGAACTGCGCCGCGTGGCGACCGCCTCAGCGACCGCGCGCCGACCGCTTCAACTGTCTTCGCGACCGCCTCAGCCGCCGCGCGCCGACCGCCTCGGCGCGCCGCGCGCCGACCGCCTCAGTCGCGGCGCCCCGCCGCCTTGCGTACCGCCTCTATGAACCGGCGCGCCGAGGGCGGCCCCGGTTTGCCGGGGGCGGGATCGTGCTCGCCCAGCGTGAGTGAGTAGCGCGTGCCGTTGACGTCCGCCGACGCCCGGTCCTCCGGCGCGAACCAGGGCTTCGACGCGCGCACCGCCTGCACCGGCGCACTGTCGATCTCGCTGCCGTAACTCGTGAGCAACTGCAGCCTGCCGTCGCTGATCCGGACCTGTCCGGCCCGGGTGAGCGACCGCAGCCTCTTCCCGATCCGCACGCCCGTGGCCGTGAACTCCGGCTCCGCCATGATGCCCCGCCCCCTTGTGCGCTGCGGCTGTGCTGTGTCCCGCAATCCCGCGTGAGTCGTGATCCAGTGTGCACCCGCCGGAAAGTGTCGTCCCACGCGGTGCGGTCGGACGCGGGCAGCGTCCATGCGGTGCAGTCTGCCCGCAGGCGGCGGCTAGCACCAGTGCGCATGACGAGGTGACGGCGGGGGCGGGAGCACTCGCCCGGGTGCGCCCCCGGCGCTTCGGACACCCCTGCTCCAGGGGTGCCTTTGAGGTGCTCAAAGGTGTGTTTATGCAGGTGAGGAGCGTGCGGCAGGCGCCTATGATCGAGGTGTCCGACCATCTGAACCGGTGTCGGCGCGAACTGTAAGGAGCCCCTCCGTGAGCACCCCTCAGCAGATCCGGACCGGTGAAACCCTCGATGTCGATCACAGTGACGCGGAATACCGGGCCTGGCTCAAAGAGGCCGTCCGTAAGGTCCAGGCCGACGCCAACCGCTCGGCCGACACGCATCTGCTGCGCTTCCCGCTGCCCGAGAAATGGGGCATCGACCTGTACTTGAAGGACGAGTCGACCCACCCCACCGGCAGCCTCAAGCACCGGCTCGCCCGTTCTCTGTTCCTGTACGGCCTGTGCAATGGCTGGATCCGGCCCGGCCGCCCCGTGATCGAGGCGTCCAGCGGCTCGACGGCCGTCTCCGAGGCCTACTTCGCGAAGCTCATCGGCGTGCCCTTCATCGCGGTCATGCCCCGCACGACGAGCGCCGAGAAATGCCGCCTGATCGAGTTCCATGGCGGTCGGTGCCACTTCGTGGACGACTCGCGCAAAATGTACGAGGAGTCCGCCGCCCTCGCGGTAGAGACCGGCGGCCACTACATGGACCAGTTCACCTACGCGGAACGGGCCACGGACTGGCGCGGCAACAACAACATCGCCGAATCCATCTTCCGCCAGTTGGAGTTGGAGCGTTTCCCGGAGCCGGCGTGGATCGTCGCCACGGCAGGCACCGGCGGCACCTCGGCGACCCTCGCGCGCTATGTCCACTACATGCAGTACGACACCCGCGTCTGCGTCGCCGACCCGGAGAACTCGTGTTTCTTCGAGGGCTGGACCACCGGCGATCCGGACGTCACCTGCGACTGCGGCTCGCGCATCGAGGGCATCGGCAGGCCGCGCATGGAGCCCAGCTTCGTGCCCGGTGCCATCGACCGCATGATGAAGGTGCCGGACGCCGCGAGCGTCGCGGCCGTACGGGCGCTGGAACAGGCCATCGGCCGCAAGGCGGGCGGCTCGACCGGCACCGGTCTCTGGAGCGCCCTGAAGATCGTCGCCGAGATGGTGGCCGAGGGGCGTACGGGGAGCGTGGTGACGCTGCTGTGCGACCCCGGGGACCGCTATCTGGACAAGTATTACGCGGACGGGTGGCTGGCCGAACAGGGGCTGGACATCGCGCCCTACACGGCGGCGATCGCGTCGCTGCTGGAGACCGGCATCTGGCCGAACTGACGGTAGTGACGGTCAGTTGTCCATGCGCACGTGGACGGTGACGTCACGCGTGCGTCGACGCCAGCCGTCGGTCCAGTGCCCGGACCGCGTCGCGGAAGGCGCGTCCCAGGCCCGCCCGGCCCAGTTTCAGGGCCAGTCGGAAAGGGGCTGAGCCGTCCGCCGCGAAGGTCCACTGGATCCGGGTGCCTTTCCCGGCCGGCGTCAGCCGCCACTCCTCGACCAGGGCACGGACTCCGGGCGCGTTCGTGACGTCCACCCGGTACGCGTACACCTCGGCAGCCTGCGCCGCGAGGACCGTCTCCTGGAAACGCGTGCCGCCCCTGAGCCGGACCTCGCGCCCGCTGCCGTCCCCGCTCGGCCGGGCGAGTGTCACCGCCGGGAACCACGAGGCCCAGCCGGGTACATCCTCGGCCAGCGCCCGGAAGACCGCCTCGGGTGGAGCGGTCACCTCGCGGGCGAACACCAGACGTACAGGAGCGGTCTCGGCGAAGTCGAGTCCCACCGGGCGCAGACGGTGTGCCATGGGCGAACCCCCTTGTGGTGACGGAGCCCCGGGCGGAAGCCGACGAGGACCGGAACGCGCCCGCGACGCGGGTGCCGCACGGGCAGCGTCACCATAGCTGGCGGACCGTCAGATGTCTGTATCGTCCCCGGGTTCACCGGCCACCACCAGGCGCCTCAGGTGTTCGGAGATCTCCGCGCGGGCCGCGGCCGGCAGCCCGGCGTCGGTGACCAGGGTGTCGACCTGCTCCAGTGCGGCGAACGAACTCAGGCCCACCGTGCCCCACTTGGTGTGGTCGGCGACCACGACGACCCGCCGCGCGGACTGCACCAGTCGCCGGTTGGTCTCGGCCTCCGCCAGGTTCGGCGTCGACAGACCCGCCTCGACCGATATTCCGTGCACTCCCAGGAACAGCACGTCGAAGTGGAGCGATTCGATGGCCTGGTCGGCCACGGGGCCGACCAGGGAGTCGGACGGGGTGCGCACTCCGCCCGTCAGGACGACCGTGGCCGCGCCCTGCCGCTGACCGGAGACACGCTGCGCCGTGTGGAAGACGTCGGCCACGCGCACCGAGTTGGTGACCACGGTCAGGTCCGGCACGTCCACGAGCCGATGGGCCAGTGCGTATGTCGTCGTACCGCCCGAGAGCGCGATCGCCGTGCCCGGTGCGACCAGTTCGGCGGCGGCGCGCGCGATGTCCTCCTTGGCGGTCAGCTCCAGCCCCGACTTGGCCTCGAAGCCCGGCTCGTGCGTGCTCGCCTCCACCACCGGCACCGCGCCGCCGTGCACCTTCTCCACCATGCCCTGACGGGCGAGGGCGTCGAGGTCACGACGGACCGTCATGTCGGAGACACCGAGTTTGCGGGTCAGCTCGTTCACCCGGACGCCACCCCGGCGCCGCACCTCGTCGAGGATCAGTGCGCGGCGCTGCTCCGCGAGGAGGTTCTGATTCTCACTCACGTCCGCTCCGGTCCTTTCGCCCCACGCCACCCGACACTCCGTCCGCACCCGCTCCCACGTGGACATTCTCCTTGTCCGAGGTCTGGAGGAGGCCCCATCCTCGCACGGGCCGCCGACACTCGCGCCACTCCCCGTACGCACACCGAGCCCCAACCGTTGCGTCACTGTCACGCGTATCGGGGAGATTCCGTGACCACAGGTGTGCGGGCACCCCTGAGCGGAGATCCTTGTGCCTGCACAGGAGACAGGCGATACGCGCGGCACGGGGGAAGTGCAAAACAGTGGAACATGCCTCGGCGGGAGATCTCAGCGGCCCCGCGCAGCGGCCCGAAGCGGCCGATACCGCCCTCGAACTCCTGGTCCATGGAGTCGGCGGCACCACACCCGAGGAGATGCTGGACGATCCGCGGACGGTCCGGATCAGCGGCGACGACACGGCAGCCGTCCACCGGCGCCTCGACGACGCCGATGCGGAGCGGCGCCCCGAGGACTACCGGGGCAAACCGGTGCCCGAGGCCTACGTGTGGTGCAATCTCACGTCCGGCAACGGCACCCGTGCCCTGTGGTTGTTGCTGCTGCCCTTCATGGTCGTCAACCTCGCCCACTGGATGCGCCCCGCCACCCGCGGCCGGCAGCGGACGGTGCGCCTGTACGGCCTGCTCGTGCGCCTGACCGGGCTCACCCTGACGGTGCTGCTGGTCGCGGCCGCCTGCGAGGTCGCCCTCGACCTGGCCGCCTGGCAGTGCGCGGGCACGCGCGCGTGCGGGGAGGAACACTCCTGGCTGGGCTTCCTCTCGCCGGACATGTCCGGCAACGGCTGGTGGAGTCAGCCCGGCCGCAGGCTGGCCCTGGCCAGCCTGGTGCCCGCGGGGCTCACGGGCCTGCTGTGGTACCTGTCGCACCGCACCTGGAGCGCGTACGAGTCCCAGCGGCCGCTGTCCCGCGGGGCTGAGCCCGACGAGGAGGCCGGCCGCACCGGGCTCGGCAGGCCCGGCTTCTGGTACGGGCGCCGCCTGGTGGCCCGGCTGCGCGCCGCGCACACCGCCGCGGCTCTGCTGACGGTCACCGCGGCGGTCGGCGGCCCGGCGGCCCGGTACGACCGCGAGGCCGCGGACTCGGCAGTGCTCGACAGTCTCGGCCTGCTCCTGAACGCAACCCTCGTCGTGGGCGTGGCCGTTGTGCTGTGGGTGGTCTGCCGCCGCGGGCGCAGCGAGCGCCGGCTGGACCGGGAACTGGATGCGGCCCTGGTGGGACGGCTGCCCACGAGCTCGCTCGTCCTGCTGGTCCTGACCCTGGCGTACGCGGGATGGTCGCGGCCCGGCTGGCAATCGGAGGGGCGGCTGCCCGGCGACATGACCTTCGGCGGGCTCGCCCTGGTCCAGGGTGTGCTTGTCATCGCGCTCGGCGTGGTGGCGCGCGTGCTCTACCGCACCCGTCCCGAATCGCGTACCGCCATGCGCGGTCTGGGCGGACCCGCCGTGGCGATGCTGGCCTGCGCACTTGGCGGAGTGATGTCCGGCGGGGTGGCCCAGCGCGTCGCCGACTGGCTCGACGGCACCCGCGGCTCGCTGCCGGGCCCGCCTGTCCTGCTGACCTGGCAGGCGTCCGTGATTCCGCCGACACTCATCGTGCTCCTCGGCCTCTGCGGCGTGCTGGCCCGGCGCACCTGGCAGCTGCGGAGCCGGGAGGTGGGGTCGGTGGAACGCGACTACGAGTTCGACGACGAACTCGACTACAAGGGAGAGCCCAAGGACCCCGCCCGCACCCGCCGCATCGCGAGCACGCGCGCGATGGCCACCCTCACCGACCGGGCGCCTCTCATGCTCGGGATCACCTCGTCCGTGACCCTGCTTCTCGGCACCGCGGCCCTGGTGGGCGCCCTGACGACGGGGGACACTCCGGCCGAGGCCGCGCGAGGGTCGTACGTCGTCGTCCAAGGCACCGCCGAAACCGCGCAGGCGCTCGGGTCCTGGCTGATCGGCCTCGGCTTCATCCTGCTCGTCACCTGGGGACGCCGCGCCTACAAGGACCCCGCGGCCCGCCGGACCATCGGCATCCTCTGGGACGTCGGCACCTTCTGGCCGCGCGCCGCCCACCCCTTCGCGCCGCCCTGCTATGCCGAGCGCGCCGTGCCCGACCTGACCTGGCGCATGGTCACCTGGACCCGTGCCACCGGTGGGCGGCTCGTGCTCTCCGGCCACTCCCAGGGCAGTGTGCTGGCGGCCGCCGCGGCCTGGCAGTTGCCGACGTCGGTACGCAAGCGGGTCGCGCTGCTCACCTACGGCTCACCGCTGGAACGGCTCTACGGACGCTGGTTCCCGGCCCACTTCGGCCCGGTCGCCCTCACCTCCCTGCACCGCGAGGTCGACTGCTGGCGCAACCTGTTCCGCCTCACCGACCCCATCGGCGGCCCCGTACGGCTGCCCGGCGACTGCGGTCCCCAGGTCGACCGTGAACCCCTGAAGGATCCGCTGGCCCATGGACGCACGGAACAGCACCCGCTGCCCGCGCCGATCCTCGGACACTCCGACTACCAGGCGGACCCGGCGTTCGCAGAGGAGCGCGGACGGTTGCTGGCGCGGCTGGCACCGGAGGTCCCGGCCCCGCGTGCACAGGACGACGGTGCCCCTCAGGGCAGCTCCGGCAGATCCTCCGGGTAGAGGAGGGTGAGGTCGTCCGTGCTCGGCTCGTCGAGCTGGGCGACCCGCCCCGCGTGCCGCTCGACCATCGCCTCGAAGGTCTGCCGCGCGGTGCGGCCGTTGCCGAACGCCGGCCCCTTGGGGATGGCCGTGAAGTACTTCAGCAGCGCCTCGGACGCGCCGGGTGCCAGGCTGTACTCGTGCTCCTCGGCCTGCTGCTCCACGATCCGCAGCAGTTCCTCGGGGAGGTAGTCGCTGAAGGTGATGGTCCGTGAGAAGCGGGACGCCACACCGGGGTTGACCGTGAGGAATCGCTCCATCTCGGCCGTGTAGCCCGCGACGATCACAACGACCGCCTCCCGGTGGTCCTCCATCAGCTTCACGAGGGTGTCGATGGCCTCGCGGCCGAAGTCGCGGCCCGAGTCCTCCGGCGACAGCGCGTACGCCTCGTCGATGAACAGCACACCGCCGCGGGCCCGGTCGAACGCCTCCTGGGTGCGGATGGCTGTGGACCCGATGTGCTCGCCGACCAGATCCACCCGGGACACCTCGACGAGATGGCCCTTCTCCAGGACGCCGAGCGAGGCGAGGATCTCGCCGTACAGCCGGGCGACCGTCGTCTTGCCGGTGCCGGGAGACCCCGTGAAGACCAGATGGCGCCGGGCGGACGCCGCCTTGAGCCCTGCCTGCTGCCTGCGGCGGCCCACCTCGATCATGTCGGTGAGGGCTCGCACCTCGCGCTTGACGCTCTCCAGGCCCACCAGCGCGTCGAGTTCACCGAGGACGGCCTTCGACGGGCGGGCCGGCTCTACGGGTTCGGGGGCGGTGACGAGCGGCTCCTGCTCGGTGCTGCGCTGACCGGGGACCGCGCCCAGCAGGCTCGGGGAGGGGCTCGACGTCTGTACGGCCGTTTCGTGCGCCGGGGGCCGCAGGCCGGTGCTCTCGTCGCTCGTGCAGTCCTCGACGACGGGACCTTGCCCCGCGCCGGGCGCACTGCCGCCGTCGGCGAACTCGTAACCCCCGCGCGAGCATCGCTCCGTACGGCACTTCTTCAGCGTCGCCCGGCAGCCGTCGATGACATGGAAGCCGTAGCCCCCGCTGCCCGTCACCCGGCAGTGGTGGAAGGTGCCGCGGCCACCCGCCGAGACGTAGAAACCCGCCTCCGCGGGCGAGTCGACCGTGCAGCGCTCGATGGTGGGGTCGGCGCCCTTGGTGACGATCACGCCGGTCTGTGTGCCGTCCACGGTGCAGCCGGACAGCGTTCCACCGCTGCCGTGGTCGCGGAACCAGGCGCCGGTCGCGGCGTCCCGGATGCGGCAGTCGTCGAGCTGCGCGGTCGCGCCGTCGCTCACCGAGACGGCCGTGTTCCGCACCTGGGAGAGGTCGCTGTCGACGACGTCCACGCGTGAACCGCGGTCGAGGACGAAGAGGGCGTCCGGCACGTCGTGCACCCGGCAGGACTCCAGCACCGCGGTCGCGCCGTCGCTGACCCAGACCGCGGGGTAGTCGCCCGTGCTGTCGAAGATCTCGCACTGGTTGGCGTCCACGCGGGTGCCCGGGTCCCAGACCGACAGGCCGTTGCGCCCGAACTGCCGCACGCTCGTGCGGGTCAGGGTGAGGACCGAGCGGGAGCGCAGGTCGACCGCGTTCTCCGGGATGTCGTGGATGCGGCAGTCGGCGAGCGTGAGCACGGCGTCCGTGTCCAGCGTGACGCCGTCCGCGGTCGTACGGTGCACATCGCAGTCGGTGAGATGAGCCGTGGCTCGCGCGGTGATCTGCACCCCGGAGCCCTTGATCTCGTACACCTCGCAGCCGACCGCTTCCAGCGACGAGTTCTCGCCCATCGCGGACAGGCCCGCGCCGGAGGCGTGGTGCACCCGGCAGCGCTCCAGGCGGGGATGGCCGCCGCCGCGGACCGCGACGCCCGACTGCCCGGCCGCGACGACTTCGCACTCCTCGAACACACCGCCGGCGCCGTCCAGTACGGCGATGCCGACGCCGGCCGGATTGTCAACTGTGCAGCGGCGCGCGGTCGGGCGCGCGCCGCCGCGCACCTCGATCCCGGCCGCGGACCGCGTGACGATGCGTAGGTCCAGCAACTCTGGCGTGCCGTCCTCGACGAGCAGTGCGGGCGCGGCCGAGTCCTGGCCCTCCACATGGAGGTCCTGGACCACGGCGGAGGCGCGCAGGGTCAACGGCACTCCGTCCACCGGCGCGATGCGCACGGAGCCGGGGGAGCCCTCGGGGCCGCGCAGCGTCACCGCGCGCTGGACCACGAGGTTTTCCCGGTAGGTGCCGGGAGCGACGGTGAGCACATCGCCGTCGCTCGCCGCCTCCAGGGCGGCGGCCAGCGATGCGTACTCACCCGTGCGGCGCCGCCACCGCGAGGTGCCGGTGTGCGTCACCTGGACCGTGCCCTGTGCCATGGCGCTGTTGTGCCCCCACCTCGTCGTACGCGGGTCCTGCGAGGCCGTCGTGAAAGCCCGTCGGGATCACGGACAGCCTCTCACGACGGTGCCGAACAGTTCGGCCGGTCCACCGTAGCGTGCGTGGGGACGGCCGGTTGACCGGAGCCGGAAGGCGGTCAGCTGCCGGTGCCGGTCCTGCCCCAGTCCGGGCCTGCCTTGTCCCATGCCTGATCCCAACGGGCGTACCGGCGACGGACCATGCGCCAGACGATCAGACGCCGACTGCCTTCCAGGAGCCCCGCGGTCATCAGGGTCGCGCCGAACCCCGCCAGCACGGCGTGCGTCGTCGCGGTGGCCGGGTCCAGCGGGCGGGCGACTATCGTGCCGTGCTGATCGGTCCAGAGGGCGAAGTGGTCGCCGGGGCGCGGGGACTTGAGGGCCGCCATCACCTTGCCGTGATGCGCGGAGCCGTCCGGTGCGGTCCAGTCGGCGAGCACGCGGGTGTGCGGGCTCCGCGCCGACGAGGCCTCGGGATCGGGGTCCAGCGGTGCCTGGCCCACCTTCTTGACCACGGTGGCCGTCACCTCGTGACGGGCCTGGCGCTGGTCCCGGACGGACTGCTGGAGTGCGTCCTCGGCCACCGCTCCGGTGACGACGCCGATCAGGGGCGCGACGACAAGGATCAGCAGGACGGCCAGCAGGGCCAGCCAGGCCTCGACCAGATCGGTCGTGCGACGCAGCGGATTGTGCCGCCAGCGCCAGAGTCCGCCGATAGCGCGCACTGTCCCGCACCCCCTTCCGCGTCCGTGATAACCCCCGGCGGAGCCGTTCACGCGCGAGCCCGGGGAAGAGAGAGCGAAATCACCTTGCCCAAGGGCCTTTCATGAACTTCTCACACAGTCTCAACGACCGTGCCAGGGGCCCGGGTTCCCCGCGGGCGGGCCCATTCGCGCAACGGGATCACACGGACCGCAGGGCCCTGATCCCGCGGGCTTTCCGAGATCCCGCGGGCTATCCGAGGACCGTGACCGGATCGCCGATCCGCACCGTGCCGGGGGACTGCGGAACCAGGTTCTGCCCGAAGACCAGCTTGGAACCGAAGCGGCGGTGGCGGCCGAGGGTGTGCAGGGGCTCCTTGCCGCGCTCGGCGGTGCCCTGGTCGGTGGTGGTCACGACACAGCGGCCGCACATCTTGGCGACCCGGAAGGAGACCTCGCCGATGGCGATCCGGGTCCAGTCGTCCTCGGCCCAGGCAGCCGTGCCCGCCACCACCACGTTCGGCCGGAAGCGGTTCATCGGGAGGGGACCCTCATGCGCGCGATCACCCTGAGCGATCCAGGAGTTGAGCGCGTCCAGCGAGGCGAGCGTGGTGAGCAGCAGCGGATAGCCGTCGGCGAAGCTGACGGTCTCGCCCGGGCGCGCATAGGAGGGGTTCACGGGTCTGCGGGTGGCGGGATCGTCCATGTGGACGAGGCGCACCTGGGCCCCCAGATAGTCGCTGCACCAGGCGTGTGCGGTGCCGCCGGCGAGGATGCCTTCCACCTTGTCACCGAAGACGTCGAGCGTCGTGGTGCCGATCGGCTCCGGCACGGGCACGGTCACCGGCTCACGGCCGGGAGCGGACAGACGTACACCGCCGCCGGGCAACAGCTCGGCGACGGCCAGTGCCAGGCGTGCTTGCTGGCGCTGGGTGACGACCTTTCCCCCGTCGTCGATCAGTACCCAGCGTCGGTCTCCGGCCAGCCCCCAGGGCTCCACGACGGCTTCCCGGGGCGACTGGCCCCGGAACGCCTTGACCGGATGGACATGAATCGAGTGCAGCTCCGCGTTCCCCATGACGCCATCGTGCCAGCAGACACCGACAAACCGGTGCGAACGCCTCAGTAGCCGCGGTACTGCTGGCCGTTGTACGGCTCCTGGTAGGGAGCCGGGGTGGGGCGGGGAGCCGCGGGGCGCATCGCCTCGTAGCCCGTGCCGGCCGCCATCGGGCGCTGCGGCTGCTGCTGGCCACCCGGGAAGCCGCGCGGGCCGGCGGTCTGCTGCGGGATGTAGGGCGCGGGCGCCTGCTGCAGCGGTGCGGGCTGCTGGGCCTGCGGGTAGCCGTACGAGGGCGCCTGTTGGGAGGGTCCGGCAGGCAGGGCGGGAAGCGCCGACGGGAGTGCGGGCAGATAGCTGCTACTCGTGTCGTAGGCGGCGGGAACGCGGATCGGGGCGATCTGGGGAGTGCCCCGCTCGGCGACGAGGGAATCGTAGATCGGGGTGTCCGGGAAGGACGGCGCGGAGTAGTAACCGCCGCCATAGGTGGAGCGGGGGGAGGTCATGGCACATAAGTTAAGCCCACGATGTGCTGGTTGGGGAGACCGATAAGAGGGTTGTTTTCCGTGTCGGCAGTGACGCGGGATCCCCAATGCGAGCGAACTCGGCAAAAAAGGGCGTCAAGCCGCGTTCGGATCGTGTAAAGGCCGAGTTCCCAGGGGGTTACCGGCGGTTGACGAGCGATCTTCCGGGGTCGGCCATGGGAGTCCGTCGCCAGGGGGAATAGCTTTGTCAAGAACGGGATCGAGGGACGACCCGCGGCACGGTCTGACGCGGTGACACATGATGGGGGCAGACATGTCAATGCCGAAAGGTTCGAATGTGCCGGTGCCGACGGGCGGGCTGCGCGTCGAAATGGGCTGGCGTTCGGGACGTGGAGTGCCCGACGCGGATGCCTCGGCGCTGTTGCTGGTGTCCGGGAGGGTGCGTTCCGACAGCGACTTCGTCTTCTACAACCAGCCGGCGCACGCCTCCGGCGCCGTGCGGCACGAGGGCAAGCGGGACGCGGGCGGCCAGGTGACCGACACACTGCTCGTCGACCTCGCGCGCGTGGAGCCCGCGATCGAGACCGTGGTGCTGGCCGCGTCCGCGGACGGCGGCACCTTCGGGCAGGTGCCCGGTCTGTACATCCGGGTGCTCGACGCGCGGCAGGGCACCGAGGTCGCGCGCTTCGACAGCGGGGACGCGACCGTCGAGACCGCCTTCGTGCTGGGCGAGTTCTACCGTCGCCAGGGTGCCTGGAAGTTCCGCGCCGTCGGACAGGGGTACAGCAGCGGGCTGGAAGGGCTCGCGACGGACTACGGAATCACCGTGGACGAGCCGCAACACACGACACCGCCCACGCCTCCTCCGGCGCCGGTACGCCTCTCCAAGGTCACCCTCACCAAGGAGGCCCCCTCGGTCTCGCTTGCCAAGCAGGGCGGCACGTCGGGTGCCATGAGGGTCAACCTCAACTGGCAGACGCGCAAGCAGTTCTCGGGGTGGGGCAGCAAGCGGGGCCGGGCCGGCGCGACGCACGCGGATCTCGACCTCGACCTCTGCGCCCTGTACGAGCTGTCCGACGGCCGCAAGGGAGTCGTCCAGGCGCTCGGCAACGCCTTCGGGGCGCTGCACCAGCCCCCGTACATCCACCTCGACGGGGACGACCGCACCGGATCCGTGGCGAGCGGCGAGAACCTCGCCATCAACCTCGACCACAAGCAGAGCTTCCGGCGCATCCTCATCTTCGTGACCATCTACGAAGGGGCGCGCTCGTTCGCCGACCTGCACGCCACGGTCACCCTCCAGCCGCGCGACGGCGCACCGGTCGACTTCTCGCTCGACGAGTGCACGGTGCCCTCGACCGTCTGCGCCCTCGCGCTCATCACCAGCAACGGCGGCGACCTGATCGTCCAGCGAGAGGCCCGGTATCTGATCCCCGAGCGCGGCGTGAGCCCGCAGCGCACCGTCGACCACGCCTACGGATGGGGCATGAACTGGACCCCCGGCAGGAAGTGAGCGGTCACCGCTCGTCGAGGGCGGGGTTCGGGCGCGCGTAGGTGCGGCCCTTCCAGGCCGAGCCACGTCCCCTGTAGTGCTGCACCGCGGAATCGACCGTCATGAGGAGGTACATGAACGCGGTGACCGGCAGCAACGGAGCGAGCCACGGCGGCTGCCGGTAGTAGCGCAGCATCGGCAGATACGTCGCCGTCATCAGCAGCCACGCGAGCCCCCCGGCCGCCGCGGCCCCCGCACTCCCCGTGGCGAGGCCCGCGAAGAGCGCGACCGGCGGCACCAGATAGACCACGGCGAGGCCGAGGACCGTACCGAGGAGCAGCAGGGGATTGTGCCGCAGTTGGGCGTACGCGCTGCGCGAGACCATGCGCCACAGGTCGTGCAGCCGCGGATAGGGGCGCACGCTGTCGACTCGTTCGGCCAGCCCCAGCCAGATATGGCCCCCGTTGCCTTTGACCGCCCTCGCGAGCGCCACGTCGTCGATGACGGCATGCCGGATGGCGTCCGGGATCCGCGACCGCTCGACGGCGTCCGTGCGCAGCAGCACGCAGCCGCCCGCCGCGGCCGCCGTGCGTGAGCCCCATACGGCGATCCGGCGGAAGGGATAGAGCTGCGCGAAGAAGTAGACGAAGGCGGGCACGACGAGCCGCTCCCACACGCTCTCCACGCGCAGCCGTGCCATCTGGGAGACGAGGTCGAAGCCACCGGTGCGCGCCGCGGCCACCAGCTCCCGCAGGCTGTCCGGAGCATGGGCGATGTCCGCGTCCGTCAGCAGCAGATATTCGGGTCCACGCGCGCGTGCCAGGCCGATTCCGTGGCGTACGGCCCAGAGCTTGCCGGTCCAGCCCTCGGGCGGCTCCCCGGGCGAGTCCACGGTGAGCGGCAGCCCGCCGTGCCTGCGAGCGAGCTCACGGGCCAGTTCCCCGGTGCCGTCCGAACTGCCGTCGTCGACGAGGAAGACCTCGGCCCGCCCCGGATAGTCCTGCGCGAGGAGCGAAGGCAGACTCTCGGGCAGCACGGCGGCCTCGTCCCGCGCCGGTACGACGACACCTACGGACGGCCAGTCGTCCGGCTCCCGGCGCGACGGCAGTCGCACATCCGTACGCCAGAAAAAGCCCTGGCCGAGCAGTAGCCACAGCCAGGCGGCCAGTGATCCCACGGCGGTCCACACGACGGCACTCACGCTCCGTAGTCTGCCCCACACCGGTGGCCCGTCGCGGCGGATCGTCTAAGGTGACCGGGTGAAGATCGCGCTCATGGACTCCGGAATCGGGCTGCTCGCGGCGGCTGTCGCGGTGCGTCGGCTGCGTCCCGACGCAGATCTCGTCCTCTCCTCGGCCCCCGACAGCATGCCCTGGGGACCCCGCACGCCCGAGGACGTGACCGAGCGTGCCCTCGCCGTCGCCGAGGCGGCCGCGGAGCACCGGCCCGACGCGCTGATCGTCGCCTGCAACACCGCCTCCGTGCGCGCCCTGCCCGCGCTGCGCGCCCGCCTGGAGCCGGAGGTGCCCGTCATCGGCACGGTCCCGGCGATCAAGCCGGCCGCGGCCGGTGGCGGACCCGTCGCGATCTGGGCCACGCCCGCCACCACCGGCAGCCCCTACCAGCGGGGACTCATCCGCGAGTTCGCGGACGGCGTGGCCGTCACCGAGGTGGCCTGCCCCGGGCTCGCCGACGCCGTGGAGCACGCGGACCAGACTGCCATCGACGCCGCGATCGCCGCGGCCGCCGCCCGCACCCCGCACGATGTAAGGGCCGTCGTCCTGGGCTGCACCCATTACGAGCTGCTCGCCGACCGCATCCGCGAGGCCGTGCAGCAGCCAGGCCTCCCGCCGCTCGTCCTGCACGGCTCCGCCGGGGCGGTCGCAGCCCAGGCGCTGCGCAGGATCGGCGAATCCCCGAACATGGAGGCTCCTGCCGAGGGCTCCCTCACGGTGCTCCTCAGTGGTCACGAGGGCGCGCTGCCCGAGACCGCACTGGCGTACGAGGAAGGTCGCTTCCTACGGGCGGTCAGCCCCGTGCGCTGACCATCGGTGACCGACCGAACGCCTTCCGTGCGCGCACCCGCCACCCGGAGCAGTTACGTTCCGCAAGCTGGTGCCCGCCCTGCGGAACGTGAGTAGTCTCTTAGGTATGAGGGACCACCCCCAGAGCGAAGACGCCTCGCACCCCGATGTCTGGACCGGGAGTGCGACCAATCGGGTCCAGTGGCTGCCGGCGCTCGGTGGGGCGGCCTGCATCGCACTCGGCATCGTGCTGGCCGTCGACTCCGAGTGGACGTGGGGCGTCGCCGCGCTCGCCATGTCCGTCGTCGGTTGCATCGCGGCAGGGCTGCTCATCCTTTTCGGCACGCTCGCCTTCGTGCACGTAGCCGTGAAGGTCGACGAGGACTCCCTCGAGGTGCGCTGCGGCCATATCGGTCTGCCGCGCCGCCGTATTCCGCTCTCGCATGTAGTCGGCGCCGACTTCGCGCCCCGCGTCACCCCGTGGCAGTGGGGCGGCTGGGGCTACCGCTGGCGTCCCGAGAAGGGCACCGCCGTCATCGTCCGGCGCGGCGAGGGCGTGGTGCTCCAGCTCGGCGACGGCCACACGTTCACGTTCACGGTGGACAACGCGGAGGCGGCGGTCCGGATCATCCGCGACCGACTGCGGCCGACCGGTCCTCCCGGCGCCGCGGTCTGACCTAGGGCGTGTTTCGAAAGTCCCGCCTGCCCCGCGGCGTCTGGCACGCACGCTCGCGGCGTTACCGAAACGCCCGAATAGCTCCGCTATAGGGCGCTCCGGCGCCTTGCGATCGCACGCACCAGACGCCGCGGGGCGCGCCCTTCGGGCGGACGGGACTTTCGAAACACGCCCCTAGGGCCTGTCCGGCGGATCAAGCCGGAGACGCGGGGTCTGGCACGCCGATCTGCGGTGTTGTCGTCGGTTGCCGACTCCCTCAAGTTCTCGGCTTCGCTCGAACAGGGGGACCTCCATCGCGTCGACGCCCTCCTCCGTCTTGCAGCTCGACGCACCAGACCCCGCTCACCTGCGCTGACAAGGCGCCGCCGCTTCCCTCCGACCTGATCCGCCGGACAGGCCCTAGGGGCCGCGGGCTTCACGCCTCCGGCCGGTCGCTCCAGGGACGCTCGTCCGTGTCCAGGACATCCGCCGCCTCCTCATCCGCCCAGGGCTGCGCCGTCGCGAGCCCGGCGAGCAGACCCGCGCCCGCCGTCACCGTGGTGAAGCTCAGCGCGTTGCCCACCGACGCGATGGTGGACAGTGCCGTCAGGGCGGCGCCCGCCGTGAGCGCGATCGGCGTGGGACAGGGCGAACACCACAGCGCGTACAGGACCCAGCAGAAGACCGCGGCGAGCAGGGCCACGCCGACCACACCCTGCTCGGCAGCCTGCTGCAACGGAGCGGAGTGGGGCTTTGTGCCGGGCAGCAGCGACTGCGTGACCGTCGGACTCAGCTCCCCGTAGCGCCCGGGCCCCGCGCCCAGTGCCGGACTCTGCCGGGCCAGGTGGAGCGCGTCGTGCCAGAGCAGCACCCGGTGCTGGGTGAGCAGCCCCTCCAGGGAGGCGGTCAGGCCGCGGGGGAGCGCGTTCCCGGCGATCGCCCAGGTCGCCCCGGTCACCAGGGCCGCGCCGAGCGCGAGGCCCGCGAGTCCCAGCGCGCGGCGGCGCAGGCGCTCGGCGGCGAGCGAGCACAGCACTACCCCGGCGCCGGCGGCGCATCCCGTGGCCGAGCCGAGGGCCGCGGCGGTCACCACGATTGCGACAGCCGACAATCGCAGTGCCAGACGCAGCATCGGCGGGCGTGCCGCCCAGGCCGCGCAGCACACCGCCCCGTTCGACAGGGCCAGCAGCGCGGCCGTGGCCCCGGTGTTCCCGAGCGACGCCGTGGTCGGCGGGCCAGGGGCGGTGTGCGCGGCGGCGAGCGCGAGGCCGAGGCCGGCGAGAGCGCCGGCGCAGGGGGCGGCGACCGGCAGGACCGCTCCCAGGATCCGGCCCGAGGCATAGCCGGCGGCGACCGCGAGCACCGCAAGAAGGACGCCCTCGGGCCGCCCGCCCTGGGCGGCCGCCGTGATCAAGGACCAGACCGCGCAGGCCCCGAGCACGATCACACCCGCCGCGTCCGAAACGTTTCGTCTCTCGCCCGCGGCCGCTGAACCGGCCGCGGACACCATCCCCGTGGACCCCACCCCGTCGCCCCCCGACCTGTGACGGGCCCCGACCGTCGCGGTCGCATCCGGCCGCACGGCTAAGGCTCGGGCACACCGTAACGGCTGATGCGCCGGTTTGTGGATGAGTTGCGCAGGAACGATACGGCGCAGCGGTAGCCCGAGGACTGCCCCGCCCCCGTGGCACGGAGCGCCCTGCCTGTCGGGGCCTGCTGTCGGGGTTCACGGTGCGGACCGCGCTGTCGGCGCCCAGGTCACGCGCCGTACACTCCCGGAGTGACCGCCACCGCAACCTCCGTAGACGAGCCGGAACAGCTCGAACCCCAGGCCGCGCCCCCATCGCGTGGGGTCCGACTGGCGCGGCGATACGCTCCGGCCGCCGCCTCGGCGCTCTCCGGGGTGCTGCTCTACGTCAGCTTTCCGCCGCGCACCCTGTGGTGGCTGGCCCTGCCGGCCTTCGCGGTCTTCGGCTGGACCCTGCGCGGCCGCACCTGGAAGGCGGGCCTCGGCCTCGGCTATCTGTTCGGCCTCGGCTTCCTGCTGCCGCTGCTCGTGTGGACGGGTGTCGAGGTCGGCCCCGGCCCGTGGCTGGCGCTGGTCGCCGTGGAAGCGGTGTACGTCGCGCTCGTCGGCGCCGGCATCACCCTCGTCTCCCGGCTGCCCGCCTGGCCGGTGTGGGCGGCGGCGATATGGACAGCGGGCGAGGCGGCACGCGCGCGTGCGCCCTTCGGTGGCTTCCCCTGGGGAAAGATCGCCTTCGGCCAGGCGGACGGGGTCTTCCTTCCGTTGGCCGCGCTGGGGGGCACCCCGGTGCTCGGCTTCGCGGTCGTGCTCTGCGGCTTCGGGTTGTACGAGATCGTGCGCCAGGCAGTCGACGGCCGACGTACCGGAGTCGTACGGCGCGGAGCTGCCTCGGTGGCGCTGCTCAGCATGGCCGTCCCCGTCGTGGGAGCGCTCGCCGCGCGTTCGCTGGTGAGTGACAAGGCCGAGGACGGGACGGCGACCGTCGCTCTCATCCAGGGCAATGTGCCGCGCGCAGGGCTCGAGTTCAACGCCCAGCGGCGCGCCGTGCTCGACTACCACGTGCGCGAGACCGAGCGGCTGGCCGCCGAGGTCGAGGCGGGCAAGGTCGCGCAGCCCGACTTCGTGCTGTGGCCGGAGAACTCCTCCGACATCGACCCGTTCGCCAACGCCGACGCGCGCGCTGTGATCGACGGCGCGGCCAAGGCGATCGGGGCGCCCATCTCGGTCGGTGGCGTCGTCGAGCGGGGCGGCAAGCTCTACAACGAGCAGATTCTGTGGGACCCGGACAAGGGGCCTTTGGACACGTACGACAAGCGACAGGTCCAGCCGTTCGGCGAGTACCTTCCGCTGCGCTCCCTGCTCGGAGCCATCAACAAGGACTGGACGACCATGGTGCGCCAGGACTTCAGCCGTGGCACCGAGCCGGGCGTGTTCACCATGGCGGGCACCCAGGTCGGTCTCGCCACCTGCTACGAGGCCGCCTTCGACTGGGCCGTGCGCGACACCGTCACCGACGGCGCGCAGATCATCTCGGTGCCGAGCAACAACGCGACGTTCGACCGCAGCGAGATGACCTACCAGCAGCTCGCGATGTCCCGCATCCGCGCCGTGGAGCACAGCCGCACGGTCACCGTGCCGGTGACGAGCGGTGTCAGCGCCGTGATCATGCCGGACGGGAAGATCACCCAGAAGACCGGGATGTTCGTGGCGGACTCGCTGGTCCAGAAGGTGCCGCTGCGCTCCTCCGAGACCCCCGCCACGCGCCTCGGGATCCTGCCCGAGATGCTCCTGGTGCTGGTCGCGGCGGGCGGGCTCGGCTGGGCGGTGGCGACGGCGGTCCGCGCACGTCGGGGCAGCGGCGCCTAGGACGGCGTTGCCCCGACCTCAACGGAGCGACGCCCTCGTGCCGTTAGGGTCGGACCATGGCTACTCCTGACTTCATCCGCACCATCCGGGCCTCTGCCGGCCACCAGCTGCTCTGGCTCCCCGGAGTCGCCGCCGTCGTCTTCGACGACGAGGGCAGAGTGCTGCTGGGCCGGCGCTCCGACACCCGCAAGTGGGCGCTCATCGGGGGCATCCCGGACCCGGGAGAACAGCCCGCGGCCTGTGCCGTACGGGAGGTCTTCGAGGAGACGGCGGTGCGATGCGTCGTCGAGCGTGTCGTACTCGTCCAGGCCCTGGACCCGATCACGTACGAGAACGGCGACACCTGCCAATACATGGACATCACGTTCCGGTGCCGGGCCGTCGGCGGCGAGGCGCGCGTCAACGACGACGAGTCGCTGGAGGTCGGCTGGTTCGCGGTGGACGCCCTGCCGGAGCTGCACGAGGCCGGGCTGTTCCGGATCAAGCAGGCACAGTCGGACGCACCCACCTGGTTCGACCCTGCGACCTGAGGGCGAACCGCGTGGGAGTGCGAGCGGTGACGTCGGGGCCGATAATTTTTGAATGGCCAGGAATGCCCCTTTTTTTGGGGGTGAGGGCTCCCTGGATTCCCCGTCATTCCGGACTGGACTCGGCGACCTGATCGGACAGATCCCATGCGAGCAACTCTGATTTACGGTGCCGGTGACGTGCGGGTCGAGGACGTGCCGGATCCGCAGATCCAGCAGCCCACGGACGCCGTCGTGCGGGTGCTGCGCTCCTGTATCTGCGGCAGCGACCTGTGGCCTTACGGGGCGCGGCCGGCCACGGAGAACGGTGAACGCATCGGCCATGAGTTTCTCGGCGTGGTGGAGGACATCGGCTCGGAGGTGTCCGGGCTGAAGTCCGGTGACCTGGTGGTCGCGCCCTTCGTGTGGGCGGACAACACCTGCGACTTCTGCGCCGAGGGTCTGCACACCTCATGCCGGCACGGAGGCTTCTGGGGCGCGGACGATGTGGACGGCGGTCAGGGCGAGGCGGTGCGGGTGCCGCAGGCGCAGGGCACGCTGGTGAAGCTGCCGGTCGGCGAGGACTCCGCGCTGCTGCCGTCGTTGCTGACCCTGTCGGACGTGTTCTGCACCGGGCACCACTGTGCGGTGACGGCGGGGGTCGATCCGCGTACGACGGTGACGGTGGTCGGCGATGGTGCGGTCGGGCTGTCGGCGGTGCTGTCCGCCAGGCGGCTGGGCGCGGAGCGGATCATCCTGATGGGCCGGCACCAGGGCCGTACCGCCCTGGGCCGCGACTTCGGCGCGACCGACGTCGTCGCCGAGCGCGGCGAGGAGGGCGTCGAGCGGGTTCGGGAACTGACCGGCGGTGACGGTACGCACACCGTGCTGGAGTGTGTCGGCACGTTGCCGGCGCTGGAGACGTCGTTCGGGGTGGTACGGGACGGCGGCGCGGTCAGCCGGGTCGGCGCCCCGCAGTATCCGCAGGGTCCGATCGGGTTCGAGGTGTTCATGCGCAACATCACGCTCACCGGCGGGGTGGCGCCCGCCCGCGCCTACATCGAAGAGCTGCTGCCCGACGTCCTCGACGGCAGCATCGAGCCGGGCCGGGTCTTCGACCGCACGGTCGGCCTGGACGAGGTGCCGGACGGCTACCGGGCGATGGCCGACCGCGAGGCGCTGAAGGTGCTCATCCAGCCCTGAGCAGGGTCCGCACCGGTCAGGACCTCCGGTCTCGCGAGGCCGGGGCCCGCGCGACAGACGGGTGGGGGTCGTGTCGCTCCCCGGAACACCCCGTCTGCCGGAGTTCCAGCGCGGACAGCAGGCTGGCAGCTCGGTGAAGGTCCCTCTCCTCGCGCGGGAGCTCCCCATGCCCGTCCCTCCCACGCCTGCCGGACAACCGCTCGGCGAGGTCTCGGGCCCCAGCACCTCCGGCGCCCGTGCGGCGTTGGCGGCGGCCGTACTCGGCTTCTTCGTCATCACCCTCGACGCCCTGGTCGTGAACGTCGCACTGCCATCGATCAGCGACGACCTCGGCGGTGGCATCACCGGCCTGCAGTGGGTGATGGACGGCTACACGCTGATGTTCGCCGCCCTGCTGCTGTCCTCGGGCGCGCTCTCCGACCGGATCGGCGCACGTCGGGCGTACGGGGCCGGGTTCGCGCTGTTCATCGCCGCCTCGGTGGCCTGCGGCCTTGCGCCCACCCTGGGTGTGCTGGTCGGGGCGCGGCTGGTGCAGGGCGTGGGGGCGGCGGTGATGCTTCCGGCGTCCATGGCCCTGATCCGCGAGGCCTACCAGGACCCGGCCAAGCGAGCCCGCGCCATCGCGATCTGGGCGATGGGCGCCGCGGTCGCCTCCGCCGCCGGACCGGTGGTGGGCGGTTTCCTGACCGAACTGAGTTGGCGGGCGATCTTCTTCGTCAACCTGCCGGTAGGCGTTCTGGTGCTGCTGCTGTTCACCCACATCGCGCGCTCGCCGCGCCAGAACACGCCGTTCGACTGGATCGGGCAGATCGCCGCGGTGGTGGCCATGGGCGGGCTGACGTACGGGGTGATCGAGGCCGGCGCCGACGGCTTCGGAGAGCCGCGGGTGCTGGTCGCGCTGGTGGCGGCCGTGGTCGCCCTGGTCGTGTTCGTGGTGGCGCAGGCACGCGGGAAGCACCCGATGGTGCCGTTGGACATGTTCCGTTCTCGGAACGTCGTGATCCCGCTGCTCGGCGGTTTCGCCTTCACCGTCGGCTTCTACGGCCTGGTCTTCGTCTTCAGCCTGTACTTCCAGGAGCTGCGCGGTCTGTCGTCGCTGGCAGCGGGCCTCGCGTTCCTGCCGATGACCATCGTGACCGCGTTCATGAACCTGCTGGCCGCCCGGGCCGCCGAGAAGTTCGGCGCACGGGTGCCGATCGCCTTCGGGCTCTTCTTCATGGCGGTGGGCCTGACGGTGCTGTGCGTGGTCCCCGGGTCGACGGCGACTTGGGTGATGGCGCTGCTGATGGTCCCTGTCGGCATCGGTGGCGCGCTGGCCGTGCCGGCGCTGACGGCGGTGCTGCTGGACAACGTCGCGGCCAACCGAGCCGGCACGGCGAGCGGCGTGCTCAACACGTGCCGCCAGCTCGGCGGTGCCCTGGCCGTGGCGGTCTTCGGCCACCTCGTCGCGAGCCAGGCGACCTTTGTGCACGGCATGCGCGTCAGCCTGATGATTGCCGCGGTGCTGCTGTTCGTGATTGCGGCGGCCGCCCTGACGCTGAAGAAGCCCACCCCGCGAAAGTGACCGCAATACCCGCACACGCAGAAGAAGACGGCGGGGGGCGAATGTGAGTGCGGCCGAAGGGCGACGTACGTGCAGTCGTGTTGCGACCGATCGGGTTATGCCTGAGGCGCGGCGCCGGCCGGGCTGTGACGGCTGGGCCATGGCGAAATGCCAGCTCAGAGCGCTCTGATCCGCTGCGGGGAAGCGAGTGGGGGTTGGATGACGGCGCGCGCGGGAGTGGTCCGGTTGAGCGGCTCGAGTGGTGCGCGGGGCGGGACGGGCTGACGGTAAATCATGTCGAGGCCGGGTTCTCACGAGCTGACAAGGAGTCAGCGGCCTGGCTGCGGCGGAAGGACTCCAGGAATGCGCTCTGCCCGCATGCTTCTCGCTACTGCGACGGCTACGGCCGCTCTCGCGATCGCCGCACCCGGCGTCTATGCCGTCACCGCGAGTGACTGGGACAAGGACGACGACTCTTCCTACAGCAAGGAGAAGGACGACTCCTCCGGCAAGGACTCCGGCAAGGATTCCGACAAGGACTCCGACAAGGACTCCGGTTACGGCAAGGACAAGGACGACGACGAGGACAAGGACGACGACGGGGACAAGGACAACGGCTACGGCAAGGACAAGGACGACGACGGCTACGGCAAGGACAAGGACTACGGCAAGGACAAGCCGAACGGTGGCGTGCACACCGGTGGTGGTGCCCTCACCGTGCTGAACGAGGACGACTGGAGCAAGGACAAGGACAAGGACGACGACGACTCGGACAAGAAGTACGACTCGGACTCGTCCAAGGACAAGGACAACGGTTACGGCAAGGACAAGGACGACGACGAGGACAAGGACGACGACGAGGACAAGGACGACGACGAGGACAAGGACGACGACGAGGACAAGGACGACGACGGGGACAAGGACAACGGCTACGGCAAGGACAAGGACGACGACGGCTACGGCAAGGACAAGGACTACGGCAAGGACAAGCCGAACGGTGGCGTGCACACCGGTGGTGGTGCCCTCACCGCGCTGAACGAGGACGACTGGAGCAAGGACAAGGACAAGGACGAGGACAAGGACTCGGACTGGAGCAAGGACAAGGACGAGGACAAGGACTCGGACTACGGCAAGGACGAGGACAAGGACTCGGACTGGAGCAAGGACGAGGACAAGGACTCGGACTCGGACTCGGACTACGGCAAGGACGAGGACAAGGACTCGGACTACGGCAAGGACAAGGACGAGGACTCGGACTACGGCAAGGACAAGCCCAGCGGCGGCGTGCACACCGGTGGCGGTGGGCTCGCCAACCCGGCGGTCACGGCCGGCGGCCTGGCCGCCCTGGCAGTCGCCGCCACGGGCTTCTACGCGGTGCGCCGCAAGAACTCGGTCAACGGCGCGTCCTGACCTATGCCCGACGACATAGCAGTCGCGGCCGCCGCCTTCACATATGGCGGCGGCCCGGCTCGCTTGCTTCCTTTCTTTCCTTTTCTTCCTGCCTTTTTTCCTGCTGTACCCGCTCTGCTGCCGTGTCTCAGTGAGGTGGTGCCCGATGGCATCCCGATTGTCGTCCCCTGCCCCTACCCAGACCGAGTTGGTGCCGCCCGAGCAGAGCGCTCGCCGAGGCGTGCCGTTGATCGTGTGGTTCGCCGGGATCCTGATCCTTGCGCTGAGTCTTTTCGGCGGCCATGACGAGCCGTCCAGCGCCTCCCATACGCCTGGCGCCTCGGCGGCGCTCGCGCCGCCGTCGTCGATGGCCGGGCCGAAGGGAAGGCATCTGCCGCGGTCCAAGCCGACGCGGCTGCTCATCCCGAAGATCTCGGTGGACGCACCTTTCACCGACCTCGACATCGGCCCGTCGGGCCAGCTCGAAGCTCCGCCCGCCGACGACGTGAACCTGGTCGGCTGGCACGCCGACGGCGTGTCCCCGGGGGAGTTGGGTACCTCGATCATCGCCGGGCATGTCGACACGAAAACGGACCCGGCGGTGTTCGTAGGGCTCGATGAACTGAAGAAGGGGGACACCTTCAAGGTGAAAAGGGCCGACGGGCGTACGGCCTCCTTCGTGGTCGACAGTGTCGAGACGTTCGCGAAGGACGACTTCCCGGACCGGCGCGTGTACGCCGACACCCCCTCGGCCCAGGTGCGGCTGATCACCTGCGCCGGCGACTACGACCGTGATGTGAAGGACTACACCGAGAACCTGGTGGTCTTCGCCCACCTCACCTGAACCGCCGACAGCGGTCACCAGGGCGGGGGTCAGCGTTCTGAGGGTGGGGGCGATCCGCTGCCGTGGACTCGGTGGTGGCCGTTGGCGGAGCGGGACATGAGGTGCGGGCGGTGGAGGTGGTGGGAGGCGGTGCGCTGGATGACCAGCAGTGCGGCGTCGTCGGCGGGCTGGTCGCCGATGTGGGCGAGCAGGTCGTCGTGGATGCGGCGGAGCAGGGCGTCGGGGCTGCAGGCGGGGAAGGAAGCGACCCGCTCGGCGAGCGGGTAGAAGGCGCCTTGCGGCGAGCGGGCTTCGATGACGCCATCGGTGTAGAGGAGGAGGATGTCACCGGTTTCGAAGGCGAACGGGTCGGGGCGGTGGCTCGAGGCGGGCAGCTCGGACATGCCCAGCGGGGGTACGGGGCGGCGGACGTGCAGGACCGTGACCTCGTGGTCGTGCAGCAGCAGGGGCGGGGGATGGCCGCAGTTGATCATCTCCCCCTGTGGATCCTGGTCGGAGATGTCGAGTACGAGCGCGGTGATGAAGTGCTCGCCGGGATCGTGCTCCGTATCGGCCACCTCCTCGAGGTCGCGGCACACGCTCACATCGAGCGCGGCCGTGAGCTCGGGGAGGGTGTCATACCGGTGGGCGCCCTCGCGGAACGCGCCCAGTACCACCGATGCCTCTCCGATGGAAGCCAGCCCCTTGCCGCGGACATCGCCGATGATCACTCGGGTGGAGGGGTGGGCGGCGCGGGCGACCGCGAACAGGTCGCCCCCGATCTGGGTCTCGTCCTCGGCGGCCAGATACATCCAGGCCACGCGCAAGGGCCCGATCCGGCGGGGTGGAGGCCGCAGCAGAACCCGCTGTGCCGTCTCGGCCACCGAGCGCGCCCGGCTCAGCTGCCGGGCACGCCGCTCCTGTACGAGGCGGACGAAAACCACCAGGGCGGAGAGTACGGACAGAGCGATGATCTGCGCGATGTGGTTGGCCGTGGTCAGCCCGCCGTGGATGGACGCGGTCAAAGCCTGCGCGGCCACAGCCAGCACCCCGACCAGAGCGGTCTGTCGGTGCCCCGCGACGGAGGCGGTGAGCGCGGGCGCTATGACCAGCAAAGGACCGAGGTGGATGCTGGTCGGGGAGTGGACGTCCACCACGGTGATCACGACGATCAGCGCGAGCGGGATCAGTACCAGCCCGCGGCCCGACGGCTGCTCCACGAGGCGGTCCACTGATACGCGCCGGACACCCACGTACCCCATTTTGCGCCTGATCACCGGGCTCCTGCTTCCCGGCGTACCAGCCACTGCCCAGCCAGGCCGCGGTCCCGTCACGGCGGTGTGAGCACCGCGCCCATCCTGGAGTCCATGTCTCGGCGGCGCCGTGGCCGGGTCGGCCGGAGTCGAGGTGGTCGCAGAGGGTGGTGCGCGCCAGGCGCGGGTGGTCGCCGCGCCGGGTGAGCGAGTGCGCGTGAGCACTGCGAGCGTGCTGTCGGGCCTGCCGGCCGACTTCACCAGCCCCCCGCACCGCGATCGCGATCGCCGACCTCCTCATCCTGACGGCACCGCTCCTCCTTCGGCGGGCTCCGCCTGCCGTGCTTCAATGAAGAAGAGATGATCGGACGATCCCGCCGCAGCCTTGAGGGGCCACCCCTGTCAACCATGCCGAGGCATACGCCGGCTGACCGGCCGATGGTTGGTCAGTTCCTGCGGTTCGTCGTGGTCGGCGTGTTCAACACCGCGGTGTACTACGGCCTTTACCTGGCCCTCTTGGTGCTCCTTCCCTATCTGGCCGCCCATCTCCTGGCCTTCACGGGAGCCACGCTCATCTCGTTCTTCCTCAATGCGCGTTTCACCTACCGGACGCGCCCCACCTGGGGGAAGTTCCTGCGTTTTCCGCTGGCCACGCTCACCAACCTCGTGGTCTCCACGGTCGCCCTGCACGTCCTGGTCGAGGTGTGCCACAGCGGGTCCCGGACGGCGGCCCTGCTCGCCTCCGTGGCGGCCGTACCGTTCACCTTTCTCGCCAGTCGGGCGATCATGGCTCCGTCCTCCTGACACGGAGCCGGCCGCGTTCCCGCGTCAGTCGCGCCCGGCGCCTCGATAGAGGTCCAGCTCCCCCTCCAACTCGACGGCGAGCACGGTGGCGTACTCGTCGAGGTCGGCCGCGGCCGGTGCGTCGATCCAGGTCACACCGGGTACGGCGTCGAGGCCGCCGGTGACGTGGTGGCCCAGTTCGGTGCCGGTGCCCAGGACGGTGACGCGCTTGACGCTGTTGCGCAGGCCGCGCAGCGAGACGTTGTCACGCGGGGCGTCGAAGCACACCAGGTACAGCGTGCGCCGGTCGGCGGACAGGGTGCTGGGGCCGTAGTGGTGCCCGGCGGGCAGCCCGGCGACCGTCCCGTACACCGCGTCCGCGTGCCGCCCGATCCATGAGCCGAGTCCCTCCAGACGCTCGATCTGCTCCTCGGGGATGGTCCCGTCCTCGCGGGGACCGGCGCCGAGCAGCAGGTTGCCGCCCATGCCGATCGTCTCGGTGAAGTAACGCACCAACTGGCGTACCGACTTGAAGTCGCGGTCGTGCGGCCGGTAGCTCCACGAGTCGTTGATGGTCAGGCACAGCTCCCACGGGCCGTCCGGAGCCTGGAGCGGGGCGCCCTGTTCCGGTGTGGCGTAGTCGCCGCGGCTGAGCATGCGGGCGTTGAGGATGGCGTCGGGGTTGCCCGCGAGGATCAGGTCGGCGAGCTCGTTCATCCGCCACTGTTCCTCGGAGCGCTCCCACTCGCCGTCGAACCAGAGCAGGTCGGGCCGGAAGCGGTCCATGAGCTCGCCGACCTGGCCGTCGCGGTAGGCGAGATAGCGCTCCCAGGCCGCCGGGTCCTCCTTGCCGGGCTCGGCGTGCGAGAAGGGGCTCGGCGGTTCGCCCGGCCGGACGTGCCGGATGCTGGGGTAGTCGGGGTGGTTCCAGTCGGAGTGCGAGTAGTAGAGGCCGACTTTCAGGCCCCGCTCACGCAGCGCGTCGACGAAGCCGGTGACCAGGTCGCGGCCGGCCGGGGTGTCCCGGACGACGTCGAGATTGCGGTGGTCGGTGTCCCAGAGGGCGACGCCGTCGTGGTGCTTGGTGGTGAGCACGGCGTAGCGGGCGCCGATGCGGCCGAACAGCTCGGCCCAGGCGTCCGGATCGTAGTGGGACGCGGTGAAGCCTTCGAGCTGTTTCATGTACTGCTCGTGTGTCATCTCGCCCGTGTAGAACGACCAGGACTCGGCTGCCCCGCCCACGGCGTAGACGCCGTAGTGGATGAAGACGCCCAGCTTGGCGTCGGGAAACCAGGGTTGCATCGGCATGCGCCCACGGTAGGCGGCAGGGCCCGCCCGGCGCGTGGGCGCCGGTCACCACTACTGGTCTGTTTTCACCATTGCCCTCGGAGGCCGTGAGAGCTCTTTACGTCACTGTCATGCACCTGTAGCTTCCGCGCTGCAAAGACTTACAGGAACTTGCCGGTTCTTCTTGCAGAGCAACTCCCCACTCCCCGCCCCGCTTTGGAGACGCTCATGAACCTCAGGAGACGCACGCCCCGCCGCCCACCGCGCCGCTCGCTGGTGGCGTTCGTGGCGGCGATCGGTCTACTAGGACCCCTCTCGCCGGACACGGACTCCGTCCCCATGGCGAAGACGGCCGCGGCCGCCTCCAACACGGCGACTGTCTTCTACTACACGAAGACGAAGAGCTGGCCGGCGACGTATCTGCACTACGCGCCGGACGGTGGCTCCTGGACCACCGTGCCCGGCACCCAGATGGAATCGGCCTGCACGGACTGGGTGAAGAAGACCGTCGACCTCGGTTCGGCCACCGGTCTGCAGGCCACCTTCAACAACGGCAGCGGCACCTGGGACAACAACGGCGGCAACAACTACGCGCTGGGCACCGGCACCATCACCGTCAAGGATGGAGTGATCGCCCACAGCGACCCGTGCGCCGACACCGGCACCGGGAGTGGAAACCAGGCCACCGTCTACTACTCCACCGCCACCTCCGGCTGGACCACCGCCAACATCCACTACGCGCCCACGGGCGGCTCCTGGACGACAGCCCCCGGCGTCGGGATGGAGAGCGCCTGCACGGGCTGGTGGAAAAAGACCCTCGACATCGGTACGGCGACATCACTGAGGGCCGCCTTCAACAACGGCAACGGCGTCTGGGACAACAACAACAGCGCCGACTACACGATCGCGACCGGCACCACGACCGTGAAGGACAGGACGGTCACGGCGAACGCCGAGGACCCGTGTGCCGCGGTGCCGCCGGACACTCAGGCCCCGACCGCACCCACCGACGTCACCGCGAGCGCCACCAACACCTCGGTGGTGGTGAGTTGGGATGCGTCGACCGACAACACTGCGGTGACGAAGTATCAGATCACTCGCACGGGCGGTACCAAGGGCACGGTCGTCATCGACATCGCCTCAACGGTGCACTCCGACACGGGACTTGAGGAGAACACCACCTACACGTACACCGTGAAGGCCGTCGACGCGGCCGGGAACACCTCGCCCGCCTCCGCCGAGGCCACCGCGACGACCAGCGAGCAGGCACCCGAGCCGGCCTCCGGCACCCCGCTGGGCACGGACCCCCGCAAGGACCCGATCTACTTCGTCCTCACCGCCCGCTTCCACGACGGCGACAGCTCCAACAACCGCGGCGGCAGCCAGCACACCAAGTCCGGCAACGCGGCGGGCAACGATCCCATGTTCCGCGGCGACTTCAAGGGCCTGGTCGACAAGCTCGACTACATCAAGGCGCTCGGCTTCTCGGCGGTCTGGGTCACGCCGGTGGCCCTCAACCGCTCGGACTACGACTACCACGGTTATCACGGCTACGACTTCTACAAGGTGGATCCGCGGCTGGAGTCGGCCGGCGCCTCCTACCAGGACCTGATCAACGCCGCGCACGCCAAGGGGATGAAGATCTACCAGGACGTGGTCTACAACCACAGCTCCCGCTGGGGTGCCAAGGGCCTGTTCACACCGACCGTGTACGGCGTCCGTGACTCCCAGTGGAGCTGGTACTACGACGAGAAGAGCGACGGTTTCGAGTACGACGGTCTGACGGTCGAGCCCAAGTCCGGGAAGTCGTACTACAACGGCGACCTGTGGTCGACGACAGAACCCTCGGGCAACACCTGCCTCAACTGGGGTGCACCCACCGGCGGCAAGAGTGCCGAGGGCTACACGCTCTACAACTGTCAGTGGCCCAGCCCCACTTCGGGCATGTTCCCGAAGGCCCTCTACCACCAGTGCTGGATCGGCAACTGGGAGGGTGAGGACGCCCGCTCCTGCTGGCTGCACGAGGACCTCGCCGACTTCAACACCGAGAACACGGCCGTCCAGAACTACCTCATCGGCGCCTACGACAAGTACATCGACATGGGCGTCGACGGCTTCCGCGTCGATACGGCCGTACACATCCCGCGCGTGACCTGGAACCGCCGCTTCCTGCCCGCCATCTACGACCGCGTCACCCAGAAATTCGGCACCGAGGCCGCGAAGAACTTCTTTGTCTTCGGCGAGGTCGCGGCCTTCGTCAACGACAAGTGGAACCGAGGCTCCGTGAACCACTCGGCGCAGTTCTACACCTGGAAGGAACGCAAGGAGTACAGCGCCGACGACGAGGCGGCGGCCCTGGAGCAGTTCACCTACGAGAACAACCTCGGCACCGGCAACCAGCCGACCTCCACCAACGCCTTCCTCAACGGAAACAGCTACCACACTCCCGACCGCAGCCAGTTCTCCGGCATGAACATCATCGACATGCGTATGCACATGAACTTCGGCGACGCGCAGAACGCCTACAGCAACGGCAAGGACTCGGACGACTCCGTCAACGACGCCACGTACAACGTCGTCTACGTGGACAGTCACGACTACGGTCCGAACAAGTCGAGCACCCGCTACAGCGGCGGCACCGACGCCTGGGCCGAGAACATGGCGCTGATGTGGACCTTCCGCGGTATCCCGACCCTGTACTACGGCTCGGAGATCGAGTTCCAGAAGGGCAAGCAGATCGACTGCGGCCCGACCTGCCCACTGGCGTCCACCGGCCGCGCGTAC
Organism: Streptomyces sp. NPDC048275; assembly: GCF_040652275.1. NCBI lineage: Bacteria > Bacillati > Actinomycetota > Actinomycetes > Kitasatosporales > Streptomycetaceae > Streptomyces > Streptomyces sp. NPDC048275. The sequence goes on along the minus strand of NZ_JBEZLR010000034.1, from coordinate 36,837 downwards.
TACGGCGACCACCTCGCCGGATCCGTCACCGCCGCCGACTTCGGGAAGGTCGACTCGGCGAGCGGCGAGGTCGCGACGACACTCGCCCAGCCGTTGGTCAAGCACCTTCAACGGCTGAACCAGATCCGCCGGGCGATACCGGCCCTGCAGATGGGCCAGTACTCCACCGACGGCATCAGCGGCTCCATGGCCTACAAGCGCCGCTACACCAGCGGTTCCACGGACAGCTTCGCGCTCGTCACGGTCACCGGCGGCGCGACGTTCACCGGCATCCCGAACGGGACCTACACCGACGCCGTCACCGGCGCCGTGCAGACCGTCTCGAACGGCACGCTGTCCGTGGCGGCTCCCGGGAAGGGCAATCTCCGGGTGTACGTGCTGAACGGTCCCGGGAAGATCGGGAGCGACGGGCCGTACCTCAAGTAACCGGGTGGGGCCCGGACACTCACCGCCCGGGCCCGACACCCGCGTCAGATGTGATCGGCCGCGACACCAGGTAGTGGAAGCTGCCCTCCCTTTGGCCGGCGTCAATCGCCTTCAGCGAGGAAACCGGCTAGAGCGGCAGCGACGGCGTCGGGTTGTTCGTCCGGGATGAAGTGTCCTGCGTCCGGCACGACAACCCCGGTGACGTTGTCGGCCCACGGCCTGAGGGAAGCTGCCATGTCAGGGATGGAGCCGTGGCTGCTGGAAATCGCGAGAACCGGCACCGTCAGGTGCTGTTGTTCAAGGGCCTCGTGGTTCTTCCGCGCCGATTCGGCGGCGTTTCGGTAGTAGGCCAGAAAGGCGCGGAGTCCGCCGTCAGCGGCGATGGCCGCGGCGTACTGCTCGATCTCGGCGTCGTCGAAGGCGTCGGGGGAGTGGGTCTTGGCCCTCAGGAACCAGCCGACGTACTCGCGTTCGCGGCCTGTGAGCAGTGTCTCGGGCAGGTCGGGCACGAGATGGAATGCGAAGTGCCAAGTCTTCCACACCACCTCGGGGTCGGTCGGGATGGCGTCGGGGAATGTGATGCCCGGGATTCCGGCGTCGAGCAGTGCGACGCCACGCAGCTGGCTCTCGTACTTCAAGGCGAGGGAGAAGGCGACCCACGCGCCGATGTCGTGGGCGACCAGCCAGTATGTCGAAACTCCGAGCGCTTTCACCGCGGCGTGGACGTACGCGGCGACCGTGTGCGTGTCGTAGCTGCCGTCCGGGCGTTCGGAGTGGCCCTGGCCTGGCAGGTCGATCGCGATGACGTGGAATCGGTCGGCCAGGCCGGGCATCACTTTTCGCCAGGCCCACCAGGTCTGCGGGAATCCAGCGAGCAGCACGACGGCTGAGCCGTTCGGCTGACCGCCCTCAACCGCATGAAGTCGGACACCGCCCGCGTCGCCCCAACGGTGGGTGAAGCCGGCCAGGTCGTGCAATGGCAGGTCGCGGACCGGGTTGTCGGAGACGCGGGCGGTGATTGCAGGGTCAGTCATGGTTTTCCTCCATCGCTGTTGGGCGTGCTCGCGAGCCGTGTCCCGACGGCCTGACGCGCGCAGGCCCGCAGCGCCCTCGATGCCATACGTCGGCAGCACCCGGCGAGAGGCGTACTCCGCCCTTGTTGCCGAATCCCACAAATGTGAACATCGCATATTTGTAACGTTTAGCACCGTTATGGACTCGCCTGGGGCATCCGACCGGAGCCCGCGATTGAGAGTGGAGGACGCAGAGCTACCCGGGGTGCCGGTAAGAACGCTTCCCTGTGATCAGTCCGGCCCGCGGTGCCAGGGTCCGGCTGGGGGCGGGATCAGTGATGGAGGAAGGGGAGGAGGTGGTCGAGGAGGGCGTCGGGGCACTCTTCGGGAACGTAGTGCCCGCTGTCGGGCAGGACGACGCTGTCGAGCCGCTCGGCCACGGGGCCCAGGAGGGCGCCGAGGCGTTCGCCTTGTCCGCGGGCTCCGGCGACGCTGAGGACCGGCATGGTGAGCGGATGCGGCTTGCGCCGGTTGTTCTGGGCGATGTTGTCGTCGGTGGCCCGGTAGTAGTCGAAGCTGGCGCGCAGCGCTTCGGGGTCGCGGGCGAGGGTTTCGATGTAGAAGCCGACCGCGGAGCCCGGCAGCGGTTGCGCGGCCTTGTGGCGGAACTGGTCACCGTAATAGATGTGTTCGCGGCCGCGGACGAGTTGTTCGTTGACGGATCGCTTGCGGTTGAAGACGAAGTGCCACAGCAGGTCGTTCTGTGCCTCGGGGCCGAAGACGGGGATGTCGGGCGCGAGTCCGGGGATGGTGGCGTCGAGCAGGGCGAGGCGTTCGACCGCGTCGCCGTGGTCCGCGGCGAGGGCGTAGCCGATCCACATGCCGACGTCGTGTCCGACCATGGCGAAGCGTTCGTGGCCGAGCGCCTGCATGAGGGCGACGAGTTCTGCCGCCACGGTGCCGGTGTCGTATCCCCCGTGGGGCTTGTCGGACCGTCCGACGCCGCGCGGGTCGACCGCGACGACGCGGAAGTGTTCCGCCAGGCGCGGCATGACGAAGCGCCACAGGTACCAGTTCTGCGGCCAGCCGCCGACGAGGAGGAGGGGCTGTCCTGCGCCGCCCTGGACGGTGTGCAGCCCCACCTCGCCGACGCGGACGAGGGAGTTCTCGAAGACGTCCGTGAAGCCGTCGGGGAGCCAGGGGACCCCGCTCACGGTGCCGAAGCCGGTGAGGGGGCGGATGGTCGTCGTGGTCATGAGTTCTGTTCTCCTTGCGTACGTGTCGGTCAGGACGTGGGTGCTGCGGCGTCGGTGGCGGACGGGAGGACGGGTCACGGTGCGGGCCGGTGGCGACCCGCACCGTCCGCCCTGCTGAGGAGGGCGATCGCGGTGAGGAGGACGGCGAGGAAGCCGGAGAACCACAGCGTCGCTGTCGTCGGGGTGGCCAGTTGTGCGGCGAGGCCGAGTCCGAGGGAGGTGACGACGAGACCCGTGTAGGCGGCGAGGAAGAAGGTCGCGAGGGCCTCCGCGCGGCCAGTTGCGGGCGCGGCCCCCGTGATCAGCGCGACCGCGGCCTTGAAGAGCGTGCCGGAGCCGATCCCGGCGATGACGGCTCCCGCAATGAAGAGAGCCGGGTCCGCTTGCACCATTCCCGCGGCGACGGCGGCGCATCCAGCGGCTTCCGCGGCGACGCCGATGCCGAGGCGCACCGCGGGCCGCAGGGCGCCGGTGAGGCTCTGACCCAGCACTGCGGCGGCGAAGACGGCGAAGACCACGGCACCCGCGACGGCCGGCGAGCTCTGGTGCAAGGTGGTCGCGACGAATCCGGGCGCCAGGGACGTGAAGAGCCCGAAGATCGCCAGGGCCGCGGAGGCACATGCGACCGCCAGGCAGAAGAGCCCGGCGCCGCCGTGCGGACGCACCCGCTGCACGCGGTAGGGCACGGGGCGGGCGGGACGGTCCACCGTCTCCGGCAGGGCCATGATGGAGGCGATCCCGGCGACGAGGAGCACCGCAAAGACGGCGTACGGCGTACGGACCGGGGCGGGGGCATAGGCGGCCAGCAGCCCGGCAACGAGCGGTCCCACGCCGAGGCCGCCGACGTTCGCCGCGGTCGATACGGCCTCGAAGCGGCCCTGCCCGGACCCGGGCCGCGCCCCTATGTGCAGGTCCTGGAGGTAGGCGGTGGCGGTCGGGGTGGCCATGCCCACGCCGAGTCCGGTGACGAAACGGGCGAGGAGAAGGCCGGGAAGGGCCGGCCACACGAGGAAGAGGGCCGCCGCGGCCAGTTCGGACAGGAGCGCCGCGACGAGGACCGGGCGACGGCCGGTGTGATCGGAAAGGTGGCCGGCGGACACGAGGCATGAGGGCCAGGTGACATGACATCGGCACACCGTCGCCACCAGGACTCCGTTAGGCCTGTCTCGATCTCGGCGTCGTGTGTGTCCTGCTGGGCAGGGGTTGTTGGCACGTGGTGCAGGATTGCCTCGCCCCCGGGTGGGTACGCGACGAGAGCCGTGCCTGGGACCGCATGCGTCCCGGGCAGCCTGTCAGCCACCACCCGGAGATCCGTCATGAACACGCCCTCGAACGACCACCCCCGACCCATCGCCGCGACGCCGGCCCAGGAAGCCCTGGACACCCTCGCCGAGCACGGCGGGGACGCGGCGGCACTGGCCATGCTGGCCGCCAGCGATGTGCTGGTCCCCGTGCCGGACGACGCCGAGGAGGAGACCGCCACCGATCCCACGGCCGTCGCGCTGCCCGTTCTGGAGCAGCCGGGAGGGGAGCAGGTGGTGCCGGTGTTCACCTCGGAGCCGGCGATGGCCGAACTGCTGCCGTTCGTCTCCCGCTACCGCCTGGTTCCGCTGGGCGCGCTCGCGTCCCAGTGGCCGTCCGACGATCTGTCGCTCACCATCGATCCGAGCTCACCGCACGGTCTGACCTTCGACTCCGAGGGCGTACGCACCCTGCTGGCCGGGCGGGCCTGACAGCCGACCGCCACAAGGGAGCCCCTACAGGCCCTTGCCCGGATTGAGAATGCCCAGCGGATCGAAGGCGTCCTTGATCCGGCGCTGCAAGGTGTGAGCCACCGGCCCCAGCTCGTCCGCCACCCATTGGCGCTTCAGGACTCCCACACCGTGCTCGCCCGTCAGGGTGCCGCCCAGCCGCAGCGCCAGGGCGAAGATCTCACCGGCCGCCTCCCAGGCCGCGTCGGGCAGGCCCGGCAGCGAGGGGTCCACGACGATGATCGGGTGCAGGTTGCCGTCCGCCGCGTGCGCGATGGTGAAGACGGGTACGTCATGGCGTACGGAGATGGCGCGGATCTCCCGCACCGCCTCCGCCAGCCGGGAGCGGGGCACCGCGATGTCCTCGATCAGCGGACGGCCGAGGCGCTCCAGCGCGGGCAGCGCGAGCCGCCGGGCGGCGAGCAGCGCGTCGGCCTCGGCCGGGTCCGACGTCGTCTCGACCGTCGTGGCCCGCGGCGCGAGGAGCCGGCTGACCGCCGCCGCCTCGGCCGCCGCGCCCGCGCCGTCGCACTGCACCAGCAGCAGGGCCGCGCCGCGCTCCCGCAGCGCGGGGTCGATCGCGTGCAGCACCGGCCCGTCCACCAGTTCCGCCAGCGCGGGCTCGACCCCGGCCCGCCCGATGGCGTACGAGGCCTCGGCGGCCGCTTCGAAAGAGGCGAAGTACGCGGCGAGCGTGGCCGTCGCCACGGGGACGGGCCGTAGCCGCACCGTCGCCGAGGTGATCACCGCGAGAGTGCCCTCGGAGCCGGTGAGCAGGGCCGTGAGGTCGTAGCCGGTGACGCCCTTGACCGTACGGCGGCCGGTGCGCACGACCGTGCCGTCCGCGAGGACCGCCTCCAGGCCCAGCACGCTGTCCCGGGTCACCCCGTACTTCGCGCAGCGCAGCCCGCCCGCGTTGGTCGCGATGTTCCCGCCGATCGTGGACAGGGCCGCGCTCGCCGGATCGGGCGCGTAGCGCAGCCCGTGCGCGGCCGCGGCGCGATCCAACTCGGCGGTGATCACGCCGGGTTCCACGACCGCGAGCTGATCGTCCGGCGACAGTTCGAGGATGCGGTTCATGCCGGCCAGATCGAGGACGAGGGCGCCCTCACCGGCTGTGGCCCCGCCCGACAGACCGGTGCCCGCGCCGCGCGGGACCACCGGCACCCGCAGCGCGTGCGCGTGCCGGAGGGTGACGGTGACGTCCTCGGTCCGCCGGGCATGGACGACCGTCGCCGGGATGCCGTCGGGCCGGGTGCCGGAACGGTCGGTGGCGTACCCGGCGAGCGTGACCGGGTCCGTGGTCAGCCGGTCGGGAGGCAGGTCACGGGCAAGGAGGCCCAGCAGTTGGGCGGACGTGGTGGTCGCGGGTGCCGTCACAGGTCCAGTGCCTTCGTGTCGCTCAATGCCTTCGTTCCTATCGTGAGCAGGGAGATGTCCTCCTGGGGCGCATGCACGGGAGCGCACTGGATGTCGCGGAAGTGCCGCTCCAGGGGATTCCCACGGGACAGCCCTGGGTTGCCGAGGAGACGCACGGCCAGCTCCACGGCCCGCACCCCGTGCCGGTCGGCCGGCACGCGCGCCCCGAGTGCCTGTTCGGGGGTGTACGAGGGGTCGCCGGCGTCGACCCGGGCCTCCGGTCGGTCTAAGAGGGGATCAGGCGGCCTGGGTGGTCGCGGCGCGGTGGGCGAGCTCCTGCCGGACCAGCGGCAGGACATGACGGGCGTAGTCGATCGCGTCGTTGAGCGGGTCGTATCCGCGGATCGACAGCAGGTCGCAGCCGATGTCGACGTAGTCGAGCAGGGCCCGCGCGACCGTTTCCGGGGTGCCGACCAGCGCGGTCGAGGCGCCCGCGGCGTTGGTGGCGACGGCCGGGGCCGTCCACAGGCAGCGGTCGTGCACCTCGCCCCGCTCGGCGATGTCGAGGAGCCGCTGCGAGCCGACGTTGGCCGGTCGCCCGGCCGTCCGGTAGTGGCGCAGCAGCTCGGTCCCCGCCGCCTGCTCCTTGAGGACGCCGAGCGTGCGGTGCGCCTTCTCCCAGGCCAGCTCCTCGGTGGGCGCGATGATCGGGCGGAACGACACCCAGATACGGGGATGGGGGCGCCCGGCGGCATCGGCGACCGCGTTGACCGCCGCGATCTGCTCCGCCGTCTCCTTCAGCGGCTCGCCCCACAGCCCGAAGATGTCGCCCTGCTGCCCGCCCACCCGGTAGGCGTCCTGCGAGGAACCGCCCACCGAGATCGGGACGAGTCCGTTGACCGGCCGTACGTCGGAGTGGAAGCCCTCGAACCGGTAGTGCTTGCCCTCGTGCGAGACCGGCCCGTCCGCCGTCCACACCTTCCGCAGGATCTGGATGTACTCGTCCGAACGCTCGTACCGCTCCGTCTTGTTGAGGTAGTCCCCTTCCTTGCGCTGCTCCTCGTCACTGCCGCCGGAGATGATGTGCACCGACAGCCGGCCGTTGCTGATCCGGTCCAGCGTCGCGAAGGCGCGGGCCGCGTGCGTGGGGAAGATGACGCCGGGCCGGTGCGCCAGGACGGGCCGGATGCGCTCGGTGTGCGTGGCGACGAACTGGGCGAGCTGGAGGGCGTCCGGAGACGCCGAATGGTAGGCGACCAGGGTGTGGTCGAAGCCCCCGTCGTCCAGGGCGCGGGCGTAGCGGCGTACGTAGTCGGGGTCGAAGCCGGTACGCGCACTGGCGGCGGGACCGGATGCTCCCGAGTCGGTGTGGACGGCGCTGATGAACTCTACGGGCATAGCGAACTCCTGGTCTTGAAAGGTCACTTGAGGACGGACGCGTCGGCCGACTTCGTCACGTCGACGTTCGGGTCGAGAACACCGATGCCGTGCATAAGGTCGGCCACGTCCTGGACCGTGCCGTTCACTTCGGACGTGATCGGCAGGACCTTGCTGTACGCGGCGGAGGCGAGCGTCTTCGCGATGGCGGGGTCGGCGCCGTTGCGCTGCTCGATCGCGGTGGCGTACGCGTCCTGGTGCGTGCTCGTCCAGTCCAGGGCCGTACCGAGCCGCTCGAGGAAGTCGCCGAGCGCGGCCTTCTTCGCGGGGCTCGCGAGCGCCTTCTCGGAGGCGCCGATGAAGCCGTACCCGCTGATGCGCCCGTCGGCACCGTCGACGAGCAGCCGGCCGCCCTGCTGCAGACCGACGGCCTGGTAGACCCCGAAAGTCGCCCAGACCTCGATCTTCCCGGAGGAGAAGGCGGCCTGCGCGTCGGTCGGCAGCAGGTACTGCACCGTGACGTCCGAGTAGGAGAGGCCGTTCTGCTGGAGCACGTTGGCGAGCAGATACTCGGCGATGCTGCCCTTCGCCGAGGACACCACGACCTTCTTGCCCTTGAGATCCTTGACGCTCTTCACGTCAGAGTCCTTGGAGACGATGATCCCGGTGTGCTTGCCGTCGTTCTTGAGGGCGGCCACGTTCTTGAACTTCACGCCGCCACTGAGCGCCTGGAGCGCGGGCAGGTCGGCGGAGTACGAGGTGTCGGCGGCGCCCGCCTGCACGGCCTGGTAGAGCGGGGCCGCGCCCTCGAACTCCGCCCACTTCACCTTGTACTCGGCGCCCTTGAGCGCGTCGGAGGCGGCGAAGATCGTCTGGAGGGTCTTGGCCTGGTCGCCGATGGTCAGGGTGACCTGGTCCTGGCTCCCCGCTGTGTCCGCGGCGGAGTCGGCGCCGCAGCCGGTGAGCGCCAGCAGGGCGGAGAGGCTCAGCGCGGCGGCGGCGAATCTGCGTATCACGAGGGGTTCCCTTCAAGGGCCTTGGCGTTGGCCGAGGTGTGGGTGGGGGAGAGGGCGGGTGCGGGGGTGACGCCGAGCCAGCCGAGGAGGCGGGCGCGGAGGGTGACGAACTCCGGCGAGGTCAGCTCGCGGGGGCGGGGCAGGCCGACGGTGAGGTCGTGGGCGATGCGCCCCTCGTCCATCACCAGCACGCGGTCGGCGAGCAGCAGCGCCTCCTCCACGTCATGCGTGACCAGGAGGATCGCGCAGCCGTGCCGCTGCCACAGCTCGGCTACCAGCTGCTGCACCTTGCCCCGGGTGAGCGCGTCCAGGGCGCCGAACGGCTCGTCCAGCAGCAGGAGTTCGGGCTCGCGGACGAGAGCGCGGGCGAGTGAGACGCGCTGTGCCTGCCCGCCGGAAAGGGTCTTCGGCCAGACCAGCGCGCGTTCCGCGATGCCCACCTCCTCCAGGGCCCGCTGGGCGAGCGCCCGGTCCGGCCGTCCGGGCAGCCCGAGGACGACGTTGCGCCACACCTTCAGCCAGGGCAGCAGCCGCGGCGACTGGAACGCGGCGCTGCGCCGCGCGGGCACGGTCACCTCGCCGCCGATCTCGTCGTCGAGCCCGGCGAGGATCCGCAGCAGCGTCGACTTGCCGCAGCCGCTGTGCCCGAGCAGGGCCACGAACTCGCCCGAACGGATGTCGAGGTCGAGGTCGTGCAGGACCGTGTTGCCGTCGAAGGCCCGCGAAAGCCCGCGGATCTCCACGCTGTCGGTGATGTTCCCGGTCATGTTCCCGGCCATCGGTTACGCCTCGCCCTCGAAGTTGGCGCGCCAGCTCAGCAGGCGGCGCGAGAGGATCCGTACGGCGAAGTCGCAGGCGAGGCCGAGCAGCGCGTACACGGCGAGGCAGAGCACGATGATGTCCGTGCGGAAGTACTGCTGGGCGTTGCTCATCAGATAGCCGAGCCCGGCGTCGGCGTTGATCTGCTCGGCGAAGACGAGGGCGAGCCAGGCGGTGGAGAGGGCGTACCGCAGGCCCACGAGTGCCCCCGGGAGTGCGCTCGGCAGGATCACGTACCGGATCAGGCCGAGCCCGCCGAGCCCCATCATCCTTGCGGCCTCGACGAGTTGGGCGTCGGTGGAGCGGATGCCGCCGTAGATGTTGAAGTACAGCGGATACGTCACGCCGAGCGCGACCAGGGCGACCTTGGGGGTCTCCTCGATCCCGAACCAGACGATGAACAGGGGGATCAGCCCCACCCAGGGGATCGCCCGGAACATGCCCATCGAGGAGTCGATGACGTCCTCGCCGAGCCGGAACAGCCCCGCCAGCAGGGACAGGGCGAGCGCGACCGTCGCGCCGATGAGGAACCCGGTGGCGGCCCGGCGGCCCGACGCGGCGATGGCGCTGGGCAGTTCACCGCTCTTCGTCAGGTCGACGGCCTGGCGCAGGACGTCCACGGGTGAGGCGAGGACGGACTCGGGGAGAACGCCGATGGCCGAGGTCACGAACCAGAGGAGTACGAGGCCCACGGGGCCGGCGGCGCGGCGCACGGAACGGGGCACGGTGCGGCGGCGGGCGGTGCGGGCGGCGCCGCGCAGGGTGACGCGGGGGGCGGTTTGTGGAGCAGGGGTGGTGGGGGTGTCGGTCTCGGCGCGGGACAGCACGGGGGCCGTCGCACCGAGCGGTTTCGTCGTCATGTCAGAGCATTCCTCTCGCGTCGCCTCAGGACGGCTCGGGGCCGGTCGCGGCGGGGCGGGCGGGATCGGCGGACCAGGCGGACCAGGAACCGGGGAAGAGCGTGGCCTCGAAACCCGCGAGGGCCAGTGCGGCGATCTGGTGGGCGGCGGTGACGCCGGAGCCGCAGTAGACGCCGATGCGGGTGCCGTTGTCCGCGCCCTTGCCGGCGAACCTCTTGCGCAGCTCCTCGGGCGACAGGAACGTCCCGTCGGCCGCGAGATTCTCCCCGGTCGGCGCGGACACGGCACCCGGGACATGACCCGCGCGTGGGTCCACCGGCTCCACTTCACCGCGGTACCGCTCGGCGGCGCGGGCGTCCAACAGCAGTCCGGAGGAGGCGAGTTCGGCCGCTCCGTCCGCGTCCGTGACGGGCAACCCGCCCGGCCGCAGTACGACATCACCGGGTGGCGGATCCGCGGGTACGCCGGATTCCAGCGGCAGTCCCGCCGACCGCCAGGCCCCCAACGCCCCGTCGAGCAGCGTCACGTGAGCGACACCCGCATGGCGCAGAAGCCACCATGCCCGTGCCGCGGCTGTGTTGCCCAGGTCGTCGTACACCACGACGGACCGGTCCTCGCCGATGCCCCAACGCTGGGCCGCCGCCTGCAGGTCGGCCGGATCCGGCAGTGGATGCCGCCCGCCTTCCGGGCTCGGCCCCGCGGCCAGCTCCGTGTCCAGATCGACGTACACCGCACCGGGAATGTGCCCGTCCGCATAGTGGGCGCGGCCGTGCGGATCGCCCAGCGCCCAGCGGACGTCCAGGAGCACGGGCGGGGCGTCGGAGCGCAGCAGGGCGTCGAGTTCGGCGACGGTGGTGGTCACCTGGGCGGCGGTCATGCGAGGCCCTCGGCGATCAGGGGGAGCTCGGGGGAGAGGCGCAGCCGCTCCAGGAAGAGGACGACCGTGGCTGCGGCCGTGCGGTGCGGGGCGTCGTTGAGTACGTCGTGACGGCCGCCGTTGAACGTCACCGTCCGTACACCGGAGTGACCCGCGTACACGCTCAGCGCCTGCTCGACAGGGCTGACCGTGTCGTCCGCGCCGTGCAGGGCGAGCACCGGGACCCGTACGAGGTCGAGGCGGAGTTCCGGCGGATCCGCCGCTTCGCCGAGCGCCCCCCGCCGGAAGTCCGGGTCATGGGTGAGCCGCGCCTGGTGGGTGGGGCAGGCGGTGCGTGCCTCGACCTCGGCGTCCCAGTTCCCCGGGGTCCAGGGGCCGGTGGGCAGACCGGCGAGGATCAGCGCGTCGATCCCCGCCGTCCGCTCGGCGGCGAGGTGGGCGGCGTACAGCGCCCCCGTGTCCGAACCGACGAGGACCTTGGGCCCCGGCAACGACTCGTCGGCGAGGAGTTTGGCCGCCCGGTCGAGCACGGACGGGTCGTCGGACGGATCACCGAGGGCGCGGACGCGGTAGGCGTCGAAGGCGAGCCGGCGGCCGAACCGCTCGTACACGCCGCCGTGCTCACCGCGCCCGGCCAGCACGATGAGCGTGCCGCGCGCGGCGAGGCCTTCCGGTTCGTTCCACGATGATGCGTTCCAGGTCGGAGCGGGTGCGGGCATGAGGGGGCAACTCCCTTGGGAGGGCGGACACACGGGGGTACGAGCGCGCGGCTCAGGACCCGGTGTCACGTGTCAGGAACGACGACGGACGACCGGGGAGAGGGGGGGCGGAGGAAGGCACACCGCGCGCGTCAGTGACGGCCGGCGGAATGCCTCAGGAGATCAACGACAGCGCGCGCTGCTCGCCACGCCGAAGTCGATGACTCGGCGCTGCGTCAGAAAGGCAGCGGAAGCGGTCGTGTGAAGCATGACCTCATCATGACGGTCCGTGGCCGACCGCGTCCAACGACGATTCCGCATCGAAACCGATCAGCAATCGCGATCGATACCGAATGCGGGCTACGGTCACGGCATGCCCCAACCTGTCCTCGACATCGTGGCCCTGCGCAGCCTGACCGCGATCGCCGACTGCGGCGGCTTCCACCGCGCGGCCCGCTCCCTCGCCCTGAGCCAGTCCGCGGTCAGCCAGCATGTGCGCAGGCTGGAGAAGACACTCGGCCGCCCGGTTGTGGAACGTGAGGGGCGCGGCATGCGGTTCACGCCCGAGGGGCGGCTGCTCGTGGAGCAGGCCCGTCGCATCCTCGCCGTCCATGACGAGGCGGTGCGCGTCCTGCTCGACGTGGACGGCGACACCGTCACCATCGGCTCCACCGAGCACGCCGCCGACCAGTTCCTGCCCCGGCTGACCGCGGCCGTCCAGGAGGTGCGCCCCGGCTGCCGGGTGCGCTTTCGCATCGACCGCTCGGCCCGCCTCGTCGAGGCTGTGGAGCGCGGCAGCGTGGACGTCGCGGTGTACGTCACCGAGGCCGCCGCGACCGAGGGCACTCCCGTCGGCGGACTGCCTCTGACCTGGCACGCCACGCCCGGCTGGGAGCCGCCCACCGCGCCCGCTCCGGTCCCGCTGGTGGCCATCGAGGATCCGTGCGCGATCCGGCGCCGGGCCATCGCCACGCTCGCCGCCCACGGCGTCCCGGCGACGGTGGTCGGCGACGCGGGCTATCTGGCGGGCGTCCTCGACATCGCCCGCACCGGCCAGGGGGTGGCCCTGCTCGCCGCGGTCGGCTCCGCGCCCGACGGCCTCACCCCCTGCGACGCGCTACCTCCGGTCACGCCGATCCCCATGAGCGCGCTGGCCCGCCCCGGCGCGGACCCGGCGACGGTCACGGCCGCCTTCGACGCCGTACGGGATCTGCTGCGCTGACACGAGGGGGCGTCAGTCGTCCAACATGCGGGCCAGCACAGCGCGTTGCAGGGGACGCACCTCGGTGTGCAGGTCGCGCCCCTTACGGGTGAGCGCGACCGATACCCCGCGTCGGTCCTCCACGCAGATGGAGCGTTCCACCAGCCCGTCCTTCTCGAGCCGGCCGATCAGGCGGGACAGGGCACTTTGGCTCAGATGGACGCGATCGGCGATGTCCTGCACCCGGCACTGTTCGCCCGCGCCCGTGAGCTCGCCCGAGGCGAGGATGTCGAGCACCTCGAAGTCGCTGGCGCCGAGACCGTGCGGATGCAGCGCGCGGTCGATCTCGCACATCGTGCGCGCGTGCACCGACAGGATGTCCCGCCACTGGTCCTCGAGTCGGACCTCATCCGCCGTGTTCGGTGCCATATCTGCACGGTAACAGAGCTCCCGGCATTAGTTGAGAGTGCAACCAGTGTGATTGCGTCGCCCTGCCGGCGCCTACGTGGCGGGGGAGCGCCGGGTGCCTTCTCGGATCCGGACCGGTCGCCACGGGGGATGGCGATCACGTCCGGGGCTGCCTGCGTGTCGGCGTACGAGAGTGGTGGCGACGCAAGGGCCGTGTGCCCGGGCGGACAGTGGCGCCATGGGGTCATCGAGAGTCCGACGCCGCCGGGCACGTTCGGGCCCCGGCAGAATCCCCCGTTCCAGGCGTGGCCCGCACTGCCTCAGGTGGAGTCGCGCCGCACCAGTTCCGTGGGCAGGATCACGGCCGCCGGATCCTCGCCCCCGATCTGTGCGAGCAGCACCCGCACCATCTCGGCGCTGATCCGGTCGTAGGGCTGCCGGATGGTCGTCAGCTGGGGGCGGGCGGCCAGGGCGGCCGAGGAGTCGTCGAACCCGCCGACCGCGACGTCCTGAGGGACCCGGCGGCCGGCCTTGTGCAGCGCGGCCAGCACACCCTGCGCCATCAGGTCGGAGGCGACGAACACCGCGTCCATGTCCGGGGCGTTCTTGAGGAGCTGCTCGGCGCCCGCCTCGCCGCTCGCCCGGCTGTAGTCGCCGGAGGCGACGAGTCGGTCGTCGGCCTCGAAGCCCGCTTCGGCGAGCACCTCACGGTAGCCCGCGAGCCGCTCGACACCGCCGGGGGTGTCGAGCGGTCCCGTGACCATGCCGATCCGGCGACGGCCGAGGGCGACCAGGTGCTTGACCATGTCGCGGGCACCGTCCCGGTCGTCCGCGGCGACATAACTCACCTTGGACCCCAGACCGATGGGCTTGCCGCAGGCGACCAGCGGCACACCCGCCTCGCCCAGCTGCTCGGCGACCGGATCGCCGGAGTGACTGGAGACCAGCAGCACCCCGTCCACGTGGCCCGCGGTGATGTACCGCGTTATGCGGCGCCGTTCGTCCTCGGTGCCGGCGAGCATCAGCAGGAGAGGTATGTCGTGCGCGGCCAGCGCCTGCGTGCAGCCGCGCAGCAGGACATTGAAGTTCGGGTCCTCGAAGAACCTCTCCTGGGGCTCGGTCAGCAGAAAGCCGATCGAGTCGGAGCGGCCGGTGATCAGCGAACGGGCGTGCCGGTTCACGACGTAGCCGGTTCTGCGGATGGCGGCGTTGACCGCCTCCTGTGCCGCGGGGCTCACGTAGTGTCCGCCGTTGAGCACCCGCGACACCGTGCCCCGCGACACGCCGGCCTCTCGCGCGACGTCATGGATCGTCGGCGGTTTGCGCCGGCCCCCCGCGTTGGTCATGGTCACGACTTTACGGCTCCCGAGAGGAGATCGAGACTCCAGAAACGCTGGATGACCAGGAACAGCGCGATCAGCGGAATGATCGCGAGCAGCGCTCCGGTGATCACCAGCGTATACAGCGCCGGGGTGTTGGAGCCCTGTTCCAGCAGCGTGAACAGGCCGAGCGTGATCGGGAACTTCTCGTCGTCGCTGAGCATGATGTACGGCAACAGGAAGTTGTTCCACACCGCCACGAACTGGAACAGGAACACCGTCACCAGTCCGGGCACCATCATCGGCAGCGCGATCCGGCTGAAGATCCGCAACTCGCTCGCCCCGTCCATCCGTCCGGCCTCGACCACATCGGCGGGCACGGCGGCGGAGGCGTAGATCCGGGCGAGGTAGACGCCGTACGGCGACAGGACGAGCGGCAGCAGGACGGACGCGTAGGAATCCGTCAGGTCCGCCTTCGCCAGCAGCAGGTACTGCGGGATCGCCAGGATCACGGGCGGCATCAGCACACCCGCCATGAGGATGCCGAAGACGGTCTCCCGGCCGCGGAAGCGGTAGATCGCGAGCGCGTAGCCGCTGAACGCCGAGACAGCCGTCGACAGGAGGGCGCCGAGGCCCGCGTAGAGGGCGGAGTTGCCCATCCACTTCCAGTACACGCCCTCGCGGTAGGCGCTCAGATCCTTGACGTTCTGGGTGAAGCCGGAGCCCGGCAGGAACGTGAACGTCGAGAACAGCTCACTGCCCGACTTGGTCGCCGCGATCACCACCCAGGCGACGGGCAGCAGACAGTAGATCGCGCCGAGCAGCAGCGTGAGGGTGGGCACCAGGGCGATCCGGTGGCGCAGGGGCGGGCGCTGGGCGGTCCCGGGGGTCGTACCCGCGGCCGACGCGGCCTTGCCCACGGCAAGAGAACTCATCGTGCTTCCTCCTGCTTGTTACGGGAGTTCGCGGCCCGCAGGAAGCCGAAGGACACAAGGAGGGTGACGACGGCGATGATCGCCGCCTCCGCGGCGGCCGCGTAGATGTCGCCCTTGCCGAAGGCGTCCTGGTACACCTTCATCAGCGGACTCCAGGTCGTGGAGACGGAGTTGGTGAGCGGTTTGAGGGTGGTCGGCTCGCTGAACACCTGGAGCGTCGCGATGATCGAGAAGAAGAAGGTGAGCACCAGCGAGGGCGCCACCATCGGGATCTTGATCTTCAGCGCGATCTGCAGGGGGGTGGCGCCGTCCAGCTTCGCCGCCTCGTACACCTCGGCCGGGATGGCCTGCAGCGAGGTGTAGATCACGATCATGTTGAAGCCGGTGCCGCCCCAGACCGCGATGTTGGACAGGGCGAAGTACAGCGGACCGCCGTCCAGCAGGTCCGGCTGTGGCATCCCCAGCTTGTCCAGGACGAAATAGAAGGGGCTGACGTCCGGGAGGTACAGGAAGCCCCACAAAAGCGCGGAGACGACGCCGGGAATGGCGTACGGCAGGAAGATCGCGAGCCGGGTGAAGGGCGCCAGGCGCACCTTGTCCGAGTCGAGCATCAGCGCGAACAGCAGCGCGAGGCCGAGCATCACCGGGACCACGATGGCGCCGTAGCCCACCACGCGCAGCGCGCCGCTCAGCAGCTCGGAGTCGGTGAGGGCGTCCCGGTAGTTCTCCAGGCCCGCCCAGACTTCCGACCGCGCGCCCGCTCCCAGGCCCAGGCCCTTGACCTGCGCCTTGTGGAGGCTCAGCCAGAGGGCGTAGCCGATGGGGAGCGCGAAGAAGAGGGCGAACAGGATCGTCGCGGGGAGGAGGAAAGCGTACGGGGCCCCCTTGACCCCGTACGACTTCCGACGTGCGCTGGTCACTCGGCGACCCCGAAGCCCTGCTTCTTGAGGTCGGCGACCGTGTCGTCCTGCATCTTCTTCAGAGCGGCGCCGAAGTCCGACTTGTCCTTGGCGGCCGAGGCGAAGGCGTCCTTGAAGGTCGTGTACGCGACGTTCACGTTCGGGCCCCACGCGGACGGCGCGGTGGTCTTGGCGATCTCCGCGGCCTTCGTGTAGAAGTCCGGCTGGTTGGAGAAGTACGCCGGCGGCTCGGCGAACGCCTCACTGGTCTGCGCGGTGGTGACGGCGGGGTAGATGCCACTCTCCTTCGCCAGCGCGGCCACCGCTTCCGGGTCCGTGTTCAGCCAGGAGGCGAACTTCGCGGCCGCCCCCTTGTGCTTCGAGTCGGTGGTGACGGCCGTCGACGAGCCGCCCCAGCTGCCGGTGACGTCCGAGCTGTCGTCCCACTGCGGCAGCGGGGCCATGGCCCACTTGCCCTTGGTGTCGGGGGCCGCGGTGGTGAGGGTGCCGGGCGCCCAGACCGCGCTCACCCAGGCGATCTGCTTGCCGGTGTTCAGCGCCTTGTTCCAGGACGGCGTGTACATCGGCTGGTTGTCGATCGCGCCCTCCTTGACGAGGTCGCCCCAGAACTTGGCGACCTTCTGCGAGGCCGCGTCGTCGATGCCGACCTTCCACTTGTCGCCCGAGGTCGTCCACCACTGGGCGCCGGCCTGCTGCGCGAGACCGGCGAAGAGGCCGGAGTCGTTGGCGGAGAAGGTGGTCAGGTCCGTGTCCGGGGCCTTCTTCTTCAGCGCGCGGGCGGTCTCCGCGAACTGCTCCCAGGTCGTGGGAACCGTCAGGCCGTACTTCTTGAAGAGGTCCTCGCGGTAGTAGAACATCATCGGCCCGATGTCCTGCGGGATCGCGTACACGGCGTCCGAGCCCAGCGTCGTCTGCTGCCAGACACCCTCGGCGAACTTGTTCTCCGCGTCCTTCGACTCGTCCGCTATGTCGGCGAGCGCGTCATTGCTGACCAGGGTCGGCAGCGCCTGGTACTCGGCCTGGACCAGGTCAGGGGCCTTCTTCGCCTTGTGCGCGGTGAGGATCTTGGTGACCAGCGTGTCGCCGGACGCCTGCTTCTTCACCGTGACGGTGATCTGCTGCTCCTTGCCGGGCCCCTTGTTCCACAGGTCGACGACCTTGTCCATGCCGGGGGTCCAGGACCAGTAGGTGAGATTGGCCGGCCCCGACTCGGCCGAGCTGTCGTCGTCCGACGAGCCGCACGCCGCGAGGGCGGTGGCGCCGAGCGTGACGGCGATGGAGGTGGCCACGAGGCGACGCAGCTTCGTGTTTGGCATGGATCTATCTCCCCTGAGCTGGGCCCCCGCCTGCTGCGGCGACCTGCCATGCTTCTGTGAGCGTTCACAGTAGAGAAACATCCCGGACACTTGTCAATGGTTGTTGCAGTGCGGTTATGTTGGCCCCGCGCCACTGAATCCGTGTGTGCACGTTCCCAAACGTTCGATCCAACGGGAGAAGATCCATGCCGGAGACCACCCCCAGGGGCCTCACCAGGCTCGCCTTCGGTGGGGACTACAACCCCGAGCAGTGGCCGGAAAGCGTCTGGCACGAGGACGTCCGGCTGATGCGCGAAGCGGGCGTCACGATGGTGAGCGTCGGGATCTTCTCCTGGGCGCTGCTGGAACCCGCCCGGGGCGCCTACGAGTTCGACTGGCTCGACCGGCTGCTCGACCTGCTGCACGAGAACGGCATCCGCGCCGATCTCGGCACCCCGACCGTCGCCCCGCCCGTCTGGTTCTACCGCGAGCACCCCGACGCGCTGCCCGTGGCCGCCGACGGCACCCGCTACGAATTCGGCTCGCGCGGCGCCATCTGCCACAGCAACACCGACTACCGCGCCGCCGCCGCGGCCATCACCACGCAGCTCGCCACCCGGTACGCCGACCACCCCGCGCTCGCGATGTGGCACGTCCACAACGAGTACGGCGTCCCCGTCTCGGCCTGCTACTGCGACTCCTGCGCCGCCCACTTCCGCCGCTGGCTCGCCCGGACGTACGGGACGGTCGACGCGGTCAACGAGGCCTGGGGAACCGCCTTCTGGGGCCAGAGCTACGCGGGCTTCGACCAGATCACCCCGCCGCGCGTGACGCCCACGGTCGGCAACCCGGCCCAGGCGCTCGACTACAAGCGCTTCGCCGACGAGACCATGCGCGAGAACTTCGTCGCCGAGCGGGACATCCTGCACCGTCTCGCCCCCGGTGTCCCGGTCACCACGAACTTCATGACCGCCCTGAGCCAGTGCGACTCCGTCGACTACTGGGCCTGGGGCCGCGAGGTCGACCTCGTCACCAACGACCACTACCTGATCACCGACGGCCGCCGCACGCACGTCAACCTCGCCATGGCCGCCGACCTCACCCGCTCCGTCGCGGGTGGCGCCCCCTGGCTGCTGCTCGAACACTCCACCTCGGGCGTCAACTGGCAGGCCCGCAACCCCGCGAAGGCCCCGGGTCAGATGGCGCGCAACTCCCTCGCGCATGTCGCGCGCGGCTCCGAGGGCGCCATGTTCTTCCAGTGGCGGCAGTCCCGGCGCGGCGCCGAGAAGTTCCACTCGGCGATGCTGCCGCACGCCGGCACCGACTCCCGGGTGTGGCGCGAGGCCGTCGCGCTCGGTGCGTCCATCGACTCGTTGACCTCCGTCCGCGGCACCCGGACCGTCGCCGACGTCGCCGTCCTGTGGGACTGGCACTCCTGGTGGGCGCAGAACCTCGACTGGCGCCCCAGTGAGGACCACGACCCGCGCGAGCGCGCCGACGCGTTCTACGAAGCGCTGTACGACCGCCACCTGACGGTCGACTTCGCCCACCCGGAAGCCGACTTGTCGGCCTATCCCCTTGTCGTCGTGCCCGCCCTCTACCTGATGACCGAGGCCGCCGGGAACAACCTCAAGGAGTACGTCGAGAACGGTGGCACGCTCGTCGTCTCGTACTTCTCCGGCATCGTCGACGAGCACGACGCCGTGCACGACGGCGCCTACCCCGGAGCCCTGCGCGACGTACTCGGGCTGACCGTCGAGGAGTTCTCGCCGCTCCTCAAGGACGACCGGGTCCGGATCACCGGCCCCGACGGCTCCGAGCTCACCGGCGACGTGTGGACCGAGTTCGTGGTGCCGCGCGGCGCCGAGACCGTCTGGACGTACGCCGACGGCCTCACCGCGGGCCGCCCGGCCGTCACCCGGCACCGCCTCGGCGAGGGCTCGGCCTGGTACGTCTCCACCCGCCTGGGCGCCCAGGGCCTCGATGCCCTGATCGGCTGGGCGTCCGACGACGCGCGGATCGCACCCCGCACCGACCTGCCCCGCGACCTCGAAGTGGTGCGCCGCACCGGAGAGTCGGGCACCTTCCTGTTCGCCGTCAACCACACCGGCACCGATGCCAAGGTGCCGCTGGAGACACCCGGTACGGAACTGTTCACGGGTGAACGCGCCGCGGGCCGCCTGTCCGTGCCGGCGGGCGCCGTCAGGGTCGTACGCCTGGACGGCTGAGGAGCACGCCGGACGCGGCGGCCTTGTACCGAGCTGTACAGCAGGCCGGGCGCCTCGGCCCTGTACCGAGCTGTACCGCACGCCGGACGCCTCGGCCCTGTACCGAGGTGGCGCGCACGCCGGACGCGGCGGCCGCAAACCGCCGCTCCGCACGCCGTACGCGTCAGCCGCTCGACGTGACGGCTGATCCATCCCCCTCCCCAGACCCCGGCCGGATTCCGGGGGGACATCCGGTCGGTCCGGGCGGCGCCGTGTCGCAGGCCTTCGGGCACGGCGCCGCCCTCAACTCCAGTCTCCCCGCCTTCGTCGAAGGGACGACGATGTTCCACGCGAGACGAGCCCTACGGACCCTGCTGATACCGCTGATGGCAGGTCTGGCTCTCACCACCCTCCCCGCCACATCGGCGCAGGCCGCCTCGACGCTCACCAACGGTGGCTTCGAGTCGAACGGCGCCGGGACCGCGACGCCGACCGGCTGGTCGACGTACTCGGCGGGCGGGCAGAACGCCGCCTCGTTCACCGAGTCCGGTGGCCACAGCGGCAGCTACCGCCTCAGCCACTACTCGGCCTCCGCCTACAAGGTGGAGACCTACCAGTACCTCTCCGGGCTGACGAACGGGAACTACACCCTCACCGCCTGGGTGCGGTCCGGCGGCGGCCAGAACTCCGCGTACCTGGCGCTGAAGAACTGCGGCAGCGCCGAGCAGCGCACCGACCTGCCGGTCTCCAGCAGCGGCTGGATCCGCATCGTCACCTCCATCGCCGTGACCAACAACCAGTGCACGATCAGCATCAACTCCGATGCGAACGCGGGCAATTGGATCAACGTCGACGACCTGACCTTCACGTCCGGCTCGACCGGCCTGGCCATCAAGGGCTCCGACATCTCCTCCCTCGCCAAGAGCGAGGCGTTCGGCGGTGTCTACAAGACGGGCTCGGGCACCACCGGTGACGCGCTCACCATCCTCAAGTCCTCCGGTATGAACTACGCGCGCCTCAAGGTCTGGGTGAACCCCGCGGACGGCTACAACAACAAGGCGCGCGTCCTGGCCATGGCCAAGCGCGTCAAGGCGCAGGGCATGAAGCTCCTGGTGGACTTCCACTACTCGGACACCTGGGCCGACCCGGGTGTGCAGTCCAAGCCGGCCGCCTGGGCGGGCCACTCCTACAGCCAGCTGAAGACGGACGTCTACAACCACACGTACGACGTGCTGAACGCACTGAAGGCGCAGGGCACCACCGCGGACATGGTCCAGGTCGGCAACGAGATCAACGGCGGCATGCTCTGGTCCGAGGGCTCGACCGACAACTGGTCGCAGCTCGCCGGGCTGCTCAACTCCGGCTACGACGCGGTCAAGGCGGTCAACTCGTCCACCGTCGTGGCGCTGCACCTCGCCAAGGGCGGCGACCTGGCCGGCACCCGCTGGTGGTTCGACAGCGCGGTCTCGGGCGGCGTGAAGTTCGACGCCATCGGCCTGTCCTACTACGGCTACTGGCACGGCTCGCTCGCCGACTTCCAGACGACCCTGGACGACGCGGCCGCCCGCTACGCCAAGCCGGTCTTCCTCGCCGAGACGGCCTACCCCTTCCGTCTCGACAGTGAGGACTCGCTCACCAACATCATCGACACGACCGGTGAGCTGGTCGCCGGGTACCCGGCCACGACGGCCGGTCAGTCCGCCTGGCTGCGCGACGTGATGAACGTCGTGGAGGCCGTCCCGAACGGCCGCGGCCTCGGTGTCTTCTACTGGGAGACCACCTGGACCGCCGTCACCGGCAACGGCTGGGACCCCACCGACGCCGCCTCCGGCAACGGTTGGGAGAACCAGGCGCTGTTCGGCTACGACGACAAGGCGCTTCCGGCCATGTCCCAGTTCAGCCACCGCTGAGCAGCCGAGGGCCCGGCTGCTGAGGCAGCCGGGCCCTTTCGGTTCCTTGGGCAGGGAGGCGGGCGGCAGGCGCCGGCTCACCCGCTTCCCTGTCCACGGTGTGCGTGGCAGCCGGCCCCGGCGTTACCCTGTTGACCGGCCGCGATCACCATCGTGGCGCGGCGGTGGGGCCCGCCGTACCCGAACCGCGGCGTCGACGCAGCCAACGGTCCCTACTTGCGATGATGTGTGGCCCCCGAGGCCCCGGCGAGTAGGAGACGTACGGCCATGACAGTCCCGCACCCCGATCGCCCGCCCGCGCGCTCCGCGTCCCCGTGGCAGGGCCAGGGACCGGTCGTCGCGATGGTCGCGCTCGGCGGCGGCATCGGCGCCACCGCCCGCTACGGGGCGGCGCTGCTGTGGCCCACGCAGACGGGCGGATTCCCGTGGACCACGTTCTGGGTCAATGTCGTCGGCTGCGCCGTGATCGGCGTCTTCATGGTCGTCATCACCGAGGTATGGGCGGCCCACCGGCTGGTGCGGCCCTTCTTCGGCACCGGTGTGCTGGGCGGCTTCACCACCTTCTCGACGTACGCCGTCGACATCCAGAGACTCATCGACGCGGGCCACGTCGGAACCGGCCTCGCCTATCTCGCCGCGACCCTGTTCGCGGCGCTCGCGGCGGTATGGCTCGCGGTGACGGCGACCCGCCGCGCCCTGGCAAGGTAGGAAAGAGGCGTGAACTGGCTGCTGGTGATCGTCGGCGGAATGCTCGGCGCACCCCTTCGCTATCTGACCGACCGCGTGGTGCAGACCAGGCACGACACGGTCTTCCCCTGGGGCACCCTCGCCGTCAACGTCGTCGGCTCGCTGATCCTCGGCCTGCTGACCGGCGCGGTCACCGCGGGCGCCGCGGACTCGCACCTTCAGCTGTTCCTCGGCACCGGCCTGTGCGGCGCGCTGACCACGTACTCGACGTTCTCGTACGAGACACTGCGACTCACCGAAACCGGCGCGGCGTTCTACGCCGCCGCGAACGTGATCGTGAGCGTGGCCGCCGGGCTCGGCGCGGCGTTCGCGGGCGTCTGGTTTGCCCAAACTTTGTGGGCGTAGGCGCCGGGACGGCACGCGCGCGTAGTAGGACTGTCTGCAGCACTGTCGACCAACTCCTCAGAACTGGATTCCATGAGCGTCATCAACGTCGGTCAGGCCGTCGTCCTCGGTGCCGTCGAGGGAGTGACCGAGTTCCTCCCCGTCTCCTCCACCGGCCATCTCAAGATCGTTGAGGGGCTGATGGGCATCCCCGTCGACGACGACGCCGTCGTCGGGTTCTCCGCGGTCATCCAGGTCGGCGCGATCGCCGCCGTGCTCGTGTACTTCTTCAAGGACATCGTCCGGATCCTCTCCGCCTGGGGCCGGGGCCTGCGCGACCGCGAGGAGCGCTACCACCACGACTACAAGTTCGCCTGGTGGGTCATCTACGCGACCATCCCGATCGTGATCGTGGGCCTGGCGGCGAAGCCGCTCATCCAGGGGCCGCTCGCCTCGCTGTGGGTGGTCGCGGCCTCGCTGATCGTCGGCAGCGGTGTGATGTGGGCGGCGGACCGG
The DNA here is from genome assembly GCF_040652275.1 of Streptomyces sp. NPDC048275. Taxonomy (NCBI): domain Bacteria; kingdom Bacillati; phylum Actinomycetota; class Actinomycetes; order Kitasatosporales; family Streptomycetaceae; genus Streptomyces; species Streptomyces sp. NPDC048275. Next base: position 13,603 of record NZ_JBEZLR010000034.1, on the reverse strand, counting down.
ATGGGCCGGCACAAGCGCGGCGAGGACGACACCTCGTTCAAGGACGCGATGCTGGTCGGCGGTTCGCAGATCCTCGCGCTGCTCTTCCCGGGCTTCTCGCGCTCCGGCGCCACCATGTCGACCGCGCTCCTCCTCGACCTGGACCGTGTCGCGGCCACCCGGCTTTCCTTCTTCCTCGGTATCCCGGCCCTGACCGGCGCCGGTCTGTACGAGCTCAAGGACGCCCTGGGCGCGGGGGTGGGGGCCGCCCCGCTGGCCGTCGGCACGATCGTCTCCTTCGTGGTCGCGTACGGCTCGATCTCCTGGCTGCTGAAGTTCGTCGCCAAGCACTCCTTCAACGCCTTCGTGATCTACCGGATCGTGATCGGCGTGGCGCTGTTCGGGCTGCTCGGCACCGGTGTGCTCGCCGGCTGACCGGCGAGCGCGAACGGGGCGCGCGACAACCTGAAGCCGCAGGTCGCGGGCTCTGGTGTGAGCGACGGGTGGGGTTTTCGGGCCGGTCGGCGGTGTGATCGGTACGAGGTGATCGTTCGACGTTCCTCGGCCGGAACAGCTGACCCGGACGGCCGGCACCAGTCCTGCGCTCGGGTCCCGCCGCTCCAGTGGCTACTGCACGCCCTCCCTCAGTTCTATGTCCCTGGCCAGCCTTCCGAGGACCAGATCGCGTGCCGTGCGTACGAAGAAGTGGGCGCAGGGGAAGCCATGGGCTTTGGACGCACGGCTGCCGAGGGCGCCCACTCCTCGACCAGCCGGTCCACGTCGGGCACTTCTCCCGCCCCGTAGGAGAGCGTCAGCGGTGCATGCAGCGGCGGCAGCGCGGAGTCGTACCGGTAGTTGTCCACGGGTAGTTGTCCACGACCTCCATGTCGGCGCGGAGGACCGGCAGCAGCAGCTGCATGAGGTCGTCGTCGGCAAGGACCTCGTCCGGCGCGATGCCGTCGGCGCGCAGTTCGGCGATCAGGGTGTCGTCGCCGGCAGCGGGCGGTTGGCGGGGCCGAGGAGGACCGGCAGCGGGTCGGGGTCGTTGAAGCTCTTCGGCGCCGCCCCGAACCCATTCAGCCCCGAACCCGACACTGGCGCCGACACACCGGTCTGGTTGACAAAGATCGGTAGTACCACCGGCAGCTTCTTCGTCAACCGCAAGCAGGTCCCCACCGCACCGCACACCACCGACGTCCACCGGTGCGACCGGCTCTGGAACGAAAACGCCCGCCTGGTGGGGCTTCCCCCGGAGCTGTGAACACCGGCAACCGCCAAGAAAGGTGAGACGCGGGTGCGTGGCCGCACGGCGGGCGACGGACGGCCCGCGGGGCCGTACCTGCCGGTGAGGCGGCCGAAGTGGCCCGGTCAAGCACGAGCGCGCGGCCCCGCTCCATGTAATCCATGTCACTTTGCGTTCGCCTTGGATCAATCGGGGGATCGTAGTTAGAGATGCATCAGCGCTGTGATCGATTCCCAACTGGGCGCCGAGAGCGCCGGATTGATGAAACTGGGCACTGTGACAGACATGAACGGAGCTGCGAAGCAGAGGGGCTGACTCAACCGCATACAGGGCACCGCACCACCGCCACTGACCCGGTGACCCGTCTCCTTCGAACCGGGTGACACCACCGCTTCGACCCCCCCCTGGTGACACGACCGTCTCAACCGGGACCAGGCCGGACACCCCGCGCCTTGCGCCCTCCTCGACGGCATGCGCGCGCACGCACGCCCATGCCGCGAACCATCCCCACCCACCGACATCATCGACAGTGAGGGAAGCAACGTGCCGGCACACCAGAAGCTCTACCTCCGCCCGTCCGTGGTCGCGCAGCCCCTGCTGCACCGCTGGTACGCGTGGCCCTATCTCCTGGCTCCCCACACCGGTGCGCTCAATCTGCGGGACCGTCTTCTGCCCATCGTGGACAGCTACTTGAAGGCCCCGCACATCCACGACTCGGTCACCGCGGACCCCCACCGCTACGGCGCGCCCTTCCTCGACCCCCAGGGCGCCGACCAGGACGACGTCCAGGCCGCCCGCGAGACCATGGCGAAGGACGGCCAGGCCAAGCTCCAGCTCGCCGACGACATCGACCAACTCCGGGCCCTGCTGCGGGAGAAGGCGCTCGGCGGACCGATGGAGCCCCTCTACCCCCAGGTCCCGGCATCGCTCCGCGGCCGCGTCGAGCTCGTCTACGACACCGCCCACCGGCCGACCTTCCGGTTCTTCGAGTCGCTGATGTACTCGTCGCCGGCCTTCGAGCGGCACGGGCAGTGCGTGTCCTTGATGGCCGCGCCGAAACCCCAGCCGTTCGTGTACAGCAGCCCCGTGCTGCCCAGCGCCGACCGCCTGGACATCGACGTACCGTTCGACTCGCCGCTGTGGGACGAGCTGTTCGCGGCGCGCCTCGCCCCCGTCGACGTTCCGGACCTGGCGGAGCGCCTCGGCATCGACGACGCCGATCTCCCCGCCTTCACCGCCCTGTTCCACGCGACCCCGCCGCCGGCCCACACCCCGCCCCCGGCCGGAGACGTCCGGGTGCGCTACCTCAACCACGCCTCCGTGCTCATCGAGACGGGCAGCACCTCCGTGCTCCTGGACCCGCTCATCGGGTACACCGAGGACGGGCACGAGCACTTCACGATCGAGGACCTTCCGCAGCGCATCGACACCGTTGTCATCAGCCACTTCCACTCGGACCACTTCTCGCTGGAGACGCTGCTCCAACTGCGCACCCGCATCGGCACGATCCTCGTCCCGCGCGCCTCCGGCGGCTCGCTCGCGGATCCCAGCCTCAAGACCATGCTCGAAGCGCTCGGCTTCCCGAACGTCCAGGAGCTCGCCGAGCTGGACACCCGCCGCACAGCGGGCGAAGTCGAGGTCACCGCACTCCCCTTCGTCGGTGAGCACGCCGACCTCGACATCCGCACCAAGATGGTCCCGCTCGTCCGGGCGGGCGGCCGCAGGTTCCTCTTCGCCACCGACATCACACCGCTCGAACCCGCCCTCTACGACAACGTCCCCGGGCTGACCGAGGCTCCGCTCGACGCCCTCTTCATCGGCCTCGAATGCGTCGGAGCCCCCCTCGGCTGGCTGTACGGGCCGCTGCTGGAGAAGAAGCTCTCCCGCGAGCACAACAAGGGCCGCCGACTCAAGGGCAGCGACGCCGCGCAGGCCGACCAACTCGCCCGGCAGCTCAACGCCCGCCACGTCTACGCCTACGCCATGGGCCTGGAACCCTGGCTCAAGCACCTCACCGGCTCCGAGTACGAGGCGGACGCCGAGCCGGTCCAGCAGGCCGCCGTCCTCAGCGGGCTCACCGCCGAACGCGGCGTCACCTCCGAGCTCCTGCGTGACCGGGCCGAGCGCACCTGGCCCGTGGTCGCCCCGACGGACCAGTAGGCGCCGAGCGGTACCCCGTCCCGCTGTGCCCGTCGTAGAACCTTTTGGGTGGTGCGTACATGCAGAGCAACGCCGGGCAGGGCGGCGCGCCGCTGCGCCGCTTCGGTCCGCCGCCTTCGCCTCCGACGTCAACTCCGGATCCGGGCACGGCCGATGCTGACCGTGCCACGCTGGTCTGCTTCCCGTGCGCGGGCGGGGGAGCGACCGGCTTCGCGCCCTGGCGGCGCCTGCTCCCCGAACGCCTCGCGCTCTACGGCCACGTGGGTCCCGGCCGTGAGGAGCGTGGCGGAGAGGCGCCGCTGTCATCCGTGGACGAGCTGATCGCCGACGTACTGCCGGGCGTCCTCGCGCTCCCGGACCCGCTGGTCCTGGTCGGACACAGCTTCGGGGCCGCCCTGGCCTACGAACTGACGCGCCGTCTGACACTGGCCGGGCGACCGCCGCTGCACCTCGTCGTCCTTGCGGCGGTCGCACCGGGGGCGACGACCCTGGAGCCGCCCGGCGACGACCACGAGATCGAGCTGCTCTGGAAGCGGCTCGGCGCGAACACCGCGGGCCTGAGCCGGCCCGGTTTTCGCGAGTGGCTCTTCCCGGTGCTGCGCGCGGACTTCACCGCGCAGGCGGCCTACCGCCCGCCGCCCGCGAGCTCGCACGTCACCACCGCGGTCACGGTGATGTACGGCGACGAGGACCCGGTGGTGACGGCCGACGAGGCGGCGAGCTGGCGGGCGCTGTGCGCGGGGCCGTTCGAGGTCGTGCCCGTGCCGGGGGGCCACTTCTTTCCGCAGACGGCACGGGCCGAAACGACCGGCGCACTCGTCCGAACCCTGGAACGTTAGGCCGCACGACCGCCGAACCAATCCTTCGCGGCCGGGTTTTTCGGCATGCGCCCGGCCCCGAAATGACAACAAAGAAGCGCTAATTGGACCCCTTGATCACCCGATCGGCGGCGGCTAGTCTACTCGAGATGAGAATTCAAGTTAATTCCGCAGGGGGACGTTTGGCGACGAACCGAGACGACCCGAAGACCCTGACTTCCCTTTTCGAGGAACGCGTACGGGCGGCCCCCGAAAATACCGCCCTGGAATTCGAAGAAGAATTATTGGCCTACGGCGAACTCAATCGCAAGGCCAACAAACTGGCCCACCACCTGCGCGACAACTGCGGAATACGCCCCGACGACCGGGTGGCAATCCTGGTCCGGCACCCGCCGGACATGATTGTCGCCATGCTCGCCGCCCTCAAGGCCGGCGGCGCCTATGTCCCCCTGGACCCCGACAATCCGCCTGGTGTGACCCAGCGGATCATCGAGGACGTGGCACCCGCAGCCATGGTGATCGAGTCGTCGACAGCCGCGGGCGCGGTGTTCTTCGGCGGCGAACTGTTCGTGCTCGACGTCATGGGCCCGGGTCTGGCCACACCGGAGTCCGACCCGGCGCCGGTGGCCACGCCCACCGACCTCGCGTACGTGATGTACACGTCGGGCACGACCGGCGCCCCCAAGGGCATCGCCGTCGAGCACCGTTCGATCGTCAACACGTTGACCTGGCGCAACGCCTACTACGGATTCGGCCCCGACGACGTGACCCTGGCGATGCCGCGGCCGTCGTTCGACAGCGCCGTCGCGGACACCTTCTGCGCCCTCACGTCCGGCGCGCGCCTGCTCCTGCCGCGCCGGGACCGGATCACCGACCGGTCGTACCTCACCGGTCTGATGGAACACCGCGGTGTCTCCCACTTCCTGATCACACCCGCGCTGTACCGGCGCCTCCTGGGCGGGATGGCGGCGCAGCGGCTGAAATCCCTGCGCAGCGTCACGATCGCCGGGGAGTGGTTCACGACGAAGGTGTCCCAGGAACACTTCCTGCGGCTTCCCGACGTGCTTCTGTTCAACGAGTACGGCCCCGCGGAGAACGCCGTCTGCTCCACCGTGCACGCCCTCGCGGCCACCGACGAGAGCGTGCTCATCGGCAAGCCGATCGACAACACCGAGGCATTCGTCCTGGACGAGGACGGCGCTCCCGTGGCACCCGGCGGGATCGGCGAACTCCATCTCGCCGGAGTGGGCCTGGCCCGCGGCTACCTGGGCAACCCGGAGCTGACCGCGGAACGGTTCTTCACGCCGGCCACGGCGCCGGCCGCGGGCAAGCGCCTCTACCGCACCGGGGACATCGTCCGGCGGTTCGAGGGCGGTGACCTGCAGTTCGTCGAGCGGCGGGACGGGCAGGTCAAGATCCGTGGCCGCCGCGTGGAGCTGGGCCATGTGGCCCAGGTCCTCTCGAAGGAGGACGGGGTTCGCCACGTCCACCTCCTGAGCCGCGACACGGATGCCGGCACACCGCTCCTGATCGCCTTCGTGGAGGGTCCCGCGGCCCATGACGTCGACCGGCTGCGGGCATTCGCCCAGGAGAACCTGCCCGGGTACATGGTGCCTTCGGCGGTCATCCCGGTCGACTCCCTGCCGCTCACCGCTCACGGCAAGGTCGACGAGGTGGCGCTGGGCGTCCGCTACGAGGAGTCCGTCGGCCGCACCGGCCCCGGCCCCGAGCCCGCGACGCGGGTGGAAGCCGTCGTCCTGGAGATCTGGCAGAAGCTCTTCGCCCCCCACCGCATCGACCTCGACGACGACTTCTTCGACCTCGGCGGCGACTCCCTCAGCGTGATGGACCTCGTCGCCGGAGTCGAGGAGCGGCTCGGCGTCCAGCTGGACAACTCGGCTGTCTACACGGACCGGACCATCCGGAGTCTGGCCCGAACCATCGAGAACCGACACAGCGACAAGGCGGGTACATCTTGAGCGGAAAACGCGGTACGGAATCCATGTTCACCGGTGTCGACTACGACGTGGTCATCGCGGGCGGCGGACTGGCCGGGCTCTGCCTGGCCAAGCAGCTCAAGGACGCGTACCCGTCGCTCTCGGTCCTCGTGTGCGAGCGCGAGCGCTCGCCGATCCCGCTGTCGGCGTTCAAGGTCGGCGAGTCGTCGGTCGAGGTGGGCGCGTACTACTTCGACACCGTCATCGGCCTGCGCGACTACCTCGACGAACACCAGCTGGAGAAGCTAGGCCTGCGGTACTTCTACGGGGACGGCGAAGGGCTGCACCAGGAGACGGAGTTCGGCGTCAACCGGTTCCTGCCCGCGAAGTCCTACCAGCTCAACCGCGGCTCCCTGGAGGAGCACCTCAGGGTGGTGGCCGAGGACGCCGGAGCCGTACTGGCGCAGGGCGTCAAGGTCCTCGACATCGAGCTCGGCGAGCAGGACACACCGCACCGGGTCACCTACCAGCCCGACGGCGAGGGCGAGCCCACCACCGTCACCTGCCGCTGGGCGGTCGACGCGACCGGGCGGCACCGGCTGCTGCAGCGCAAGCTCGACCTGACCAAGCGCTATCCCAAGCCGCACAACTCGGTCTGGTTCCGCCTCGAGGGCCGGCTCGACACCGACGAGGTGGTCGGCGCCGAGCACACCGACTGGCACGACCGGATCACCGAGCCACGCTGGCACTCCACCAACCACTTCATGTTCAAGGGCGGTTGGGTCTGGGCGATCCCGCTGGCCCCCGACCACACCAGCGTGGGCATAGTCGTCTCCGACGACCTGCACCCCGTGACGAAGTTCAACCGTATCGAGAAGGCCATCGACTTCGTGGTCGAGCGGGTCCCGGGCTTCGCCCCGGCCATCCGTGAGCTGCCCGTCCTGGACTTCCGCGTGCTGAAGAACTACAGCCACTCCTCGCACCAGGTGTTCTCGCAGGACCGCTGGGCGTGCGTCGGCGACGCCGGAGTCTTCGCCGACCCGTACTACTCGGTCGGCTCCAACCTGATCGGCTACGCGAACAGCTTTGTGACCGAGATGGTCGGACGCGACGCGAAGGGAGCCTTCGACGAGGGCTTCGTGCGCTACGCCAACCGCTGGTTCCTCTCGCTCGCCGAGGGGCTCACCAACAACATCCAGGGCTCGTACGTCTTCCACGACAACGCCGTGATCATGTCGCTGAAGACGATCTGGGACTACTACGTCGGATGGTCCTTCTCCGACCCGCAGTTCTACGGGAAGACCTTCCTGGACGAGTCGGCGAGCACGACGCTCAGCTCCCTCGGGGCGCACGCGATCGCGACCCAGGGCAACATCATGAACCTCTTCCAGAGCTGGGCCCGCACCTACCGCGGTGTCTTCGAGTTCGACTACATCGACTACTTCGACGACGTGCCGACACTCGCCCGGCTCTTCGTGCAGAACCTGCCCGGCGCCGGGACGCCCGACTACGGCACGGTCCTCACGAGCGTGCGCGACGGCCTGGAGCGCATCGAGGAACTGGCCCACGTCATCTTCTACCTCGCGCTGGAGGACGCGCTGCCCGAGCGCCTGGAGGAGGTCAGGGCCCGCGGCTGGCTCAACGTCGCGGTGCTGAGCCTGGATCCGGAGCGCTGGGAGGAGGACGGCCTCTTCGCGCCGAAGAGCCGCCCGCGTCTGGACCAGGTCAAGGCCCTGGAGGAGGAGATGCGGGCGCTGTACCGCACTGCGTCGTCCGCGAAGGCGTAACGCACAGCAGCAAGGGCGGAGGGGGACATCCCCTCCGCCCCTTTGTGCTGCCCCGCGGGTCAGGCCGGCTTGTGGCCGGCGCCCACGGTCTTCTCGACGTCGCCCGGGGCGCCGCCGGCGTCCTGGCCCCCGGCTGTGTCGTCCTTCTTCCAGACGCGCTGCACCAGGACCAGCAGCGGCTGGGTCAGGAGCGTGGTGGCGATGGCCATCAGGACCAGCACGGTGTAGAGCGGACCGCTCAACAGACCGGCCTCGTAACCCGCGTTGAGAGCGATCAGCTCGGTCAGGCCGCGGGTGCTGAGCAGGACCCCGATCGTCATCGACGTCCGGTTGTCCAGCTTGGACATCCGGGCCGCCAGCGCGCCGGGCACCACCTTGACGAAGACCGCGAGCACCGTGACCGCCATGAGGACGGCGATCGCGGTGCCGTCCAGCGATCCGATGGAGACGCTCCGGCCCGAGACTACGAAAAAGAACGGCAGCAGCAGGGACCCGATGCTGTCCAGCGAGCGCACCAGGTCCGGGCTGAGCGTGCCGTCCGGCTCCCGCGGCGTCACCACCCCGGCGAGCAGCGCGCCGAAGATGACGTGCAGTCCGAGGGCGCTGGTCGCCCAGGCCGCGGCGAACGCGAACCCGACCAGCACCGAGAGGCGGGCCGCCGAGGACACGCCGAGCGAGCGCATGAGGCGGCGCAGCAGCAGACGCGCGGGCCAGACCATCACCACGACCAGCACGGCGAGCAGGACCAGACGCACCGGGAGCGACATACCCGAGCCGTCGCCACCGTCCATGATGGTGCCCAGCAGGACCGACCAGCCCACCACGTCGATCAGACCGGCGGACGACACGGCGACGACGCCGGGCACGGTACCGGCCAGGCCGTTCTCCCGCACCACGACGATCAGCACCGGAACGGCCGTGATGGACAGGGAGACGGCGAGGAAGACCACCGAGCGCGCCGACATGTCCTCGGGGAGCCCGAGCTCGTGCAGGGTCCCGTGGAAGAGCATCGCGGCGCCCGCGCCCAGCACCATCGGCACCAGGAAGCCCGCCATCGCGACGGACAGCGTGGACCGGGAGCGGCCGCGCAGCAGGCCCAGATCCAGCTCGTAGCCGACGAAGTAGAGGAACAGGACGAGCGACACCTGGCCCAGGGCGGTCAGCATCGGTGCGATCTCGGCCGGGAAGAGCGTGTTGCCGACGGAGGACGGGAGTTGGGACAGCAGGCTCGGCCCCAGGGCGATTCCGGCTATCAACTGGCCTACTATGGAGGGTTGTCCGAGTTTGCGTGCCAGCATGCCCGCCCCGTGGGCGGCCGCCAGGATCACGGCGGTCGCGCCCATGAGATGGGTAATGGTCTCGTCCGGGCTCACAGAAATCTCCCTGATATCGGTTTACCGGTTTTCGCAGGAGTGGAGTTGAGTCGGGATCGTGGGACGGGACGCCCGGTAGTCGTTGGTGGGATCGGGACGTCCGCACTGATGTGGGTGATTGCCCCCGGCGGAGTGGAACTCGACGCGCGTGCAACGGGGATGGCGCGCACACTCTATCCGAGGATGATCTCCGATTGCGGGAACTTGCCCTCTTGAACGGGAAGTTCAAGCCGTTCACCATTGAGGGGTGTTGCGGGTCGCCCGGGGCTGTCGTAGCGTCGACGGCATTAAATGTCTGGTGCGTCGGAGTCGGCCAAGGGCGGGGCGGCTATTTGCCGCCACCGCCATTGCGGCGTCCCTGCAAAGCAGCCCACCCCTACGTCTTCCTGTCCAGCCGCCGATGCAATCCCGACTTGCGTCCACCCGGCCAAAAAACGCCTCCCGAAGGGCTCATCGCGTTGCGTCACTCATCTTCTTCGGCCGATTCGAACTACCCGCGGCCGCTGGAGGCCTACGGATGGTCCCCTGAGCTCGACGACGACTTCACGTCCGTTGCGGACGCCTCGTGGGTGCCGGGCCGGGTCGTCCGCGTCGACCGCGGCCGCTGCGACGTCGTGATCGCCGACGGCGACTCCGAGGTGACCGTGGTGCACGCCGACACCGGTCCGGTGTCGGACCCCGACCCGATGAAGATGCCCTGTACGGGCGACTGGGCGGCGGTCTCGGTCAGCGCCGCCGGCACCTACGTCCAGGCGCTGATGTCGCGGCGCACGGCCATGGTCCGCTCCAGTGCCTCCCAGCGCTCCGAGGGCCAGGTGCTCGCCTCCAACGTCGACACCGTCGGCGTCGTCGTGGCGCTCGACACCGAGCCGGACCTCGGCAGGATCGAGCGGTTCCTCGCCCTCGCCTGGGAGAGCGGCGCCCAGCCCCTGATGATCCTCACCAAGTCCGACCTCGCGGAGAACGTGGAAGCCGTCCGCGAGACGGTCGAGCAGGCCTCGCCCGGAGTGGACGTGCTGGTCGTCAGCGCCACCACCGACGACGGGATGGACATCCTCTCGGCACTCCTGACCGGGACGAGCGTCCTGGTCGGCCAGTCGGGCGCCGGCAAGTCCACCATCGCCAACGTACTGCTCGGCCGGTCCGCGATGGAGACCCGTCAGACCCGCCGCGACGGCAAGGGCCGTCATACCACGACCACCCGCGAGCTGATTCCGCTGCCCGGCGGCGGTGTGCTCATCGACACCCCCGGTATCCGCGGCGTCGGCATGTATGACGCTACCGACGGTCTGCAGCAGACGTTCTCGGAGATCGAGGAGTTCGCCGAGGAGTGCCGGTTCCGCGACTGCGAGCACGTCGCCGAGCCCGGCTGCGCGGTGATCGAGGCGATCGAGGACGGCATGCTGTCCCAGCGCCGCCTGGACAGCTACCGCAAACTGCTCCGCGAGAACGAGTGGATCGCCTCGCGCAGCGACGCGCGCCTGCGTCAGGACCGCCTCAAGGCGCTGAAGGCGCAAGGCAAGGAAGGCATGGCCAACATGCACGCCAAGCGCGGCTGACGCGAGGCGGGAACCCGCGTGCCGTCCCGGTGAGGGGGGCGCCCGCACGCGCCCGGCGCGGCGTTCACAGCCGATCACGGCGGACGCGTCACGAAACCCATGGCGGCGCGCCGTGCGCCGAACGCCGCCGTGCCGACAGGCAGTTGTCTTGATCGATCCCAGAGCAAGGGAATGCGCCAGTGATATCTGACTCTGCTGTGCCCGCCACCACGATCCGCCCGCGACGCCGGGGCGCCCTGCAGCCCGCGAGGGCCCATGCCAGGCTCCCGCTGACCGCCGGTGCGGCCGACGGCCTCGCCAGGGTGTCCGGCGGACGCCCCCTGGAGGAACTGGTCGCCCTCACCGCGGCGAGCGCGGTGGTGGTCGGCTCGGCGGAACACACCGACGAGCCCGCGGTGGCCGTGTCGGGACCGGCCGGCCCGGTGCTGTGCGGCGTCGGCCTGACCGCGCTGCCCACCGTCGCGCACCTGGTCCGCGCCGTCGACGCCGCGCTGCGCTCGGCCCCCGCCCCGGCCGACGTGACGGCGGCCCTCGCCGGAGTCCTTCTGGTCCGCTCCGCCCGGGTCGGCGAGACCCCCGCCGAGCAGGCGTCCGAGCGGGACACCATTGAACTGACCCTGACCGCGCCCGCCGCCGACGGCAGCCGTGAACTCGTTGCCGAAGCCGGCCCGGAGCGCGCCGAGGCATGGTTCCTGGAGATCCTGCTGCGGTCCGTCTCCCAGACGCTGACCGGCTTCACCGAGCCGCACGGCGCCGTCGCGGAACTGGCACCGGCCGCCCCCGACGACATGGCGACGGCGATCGGATTCGGCCGCAGGACCTTCGTGCCGGACAGCGTCACCACGACGCTCACCGCGCCGATCGAGGAGGCCGTCCGCGCGCATGCGGACCGCCCGGCGGTCGTCGCGGGTTCCGACACCCTCACGTACCGGGAGTTCTGGCAGGCCACCCAGGTGGTGGCCGCCCGGCTGCACGCGTCGGGCATCGGCCGGGGCGACCGGGTCGCGGTACTCACCGGCAAGTCGGTCCACGCCGTACCCGCGATCACCGGCACGCTGCTCGCCGGCGCGGCCTACGTGCCGCTCGACCCCCGCTCTCCGGCCCCTCGGCTCGCCGAGATCCTCGACGACGCCGCGTGCTCGGCGGTGCTCGCCGCACCCGAGCTGCGCGCGATGCTGCCCGCCGGGCTCACCGCCCCGGTCATCGACATCGGCGCCGCGGCCGACCCCCACGCCGATGCCACCGTGCCGGCTACGACCAGGCCGCGCCCGGACGATCTCGCGTACGTCGTCTACACGTCGGGCTCGACCGGCAAGCCCAAGGGGGTGGAGGTCCGGCACCGTGCCATCGCGAGCTATGTGCACTGGAAGGTGGGCAACCACCGGTTCGACGCCGGCACCCGCTTGCTGCAGCTGCCGTCGCTGGCCTTCGACAGCTCGGTGGCCGACCTCTTCCCGGTGCTCGCCTCCGGCGGCCGACTCGTCCTCGCGGACACCCACAAGCTGCTGCCGCGACAGCTCTCCGAGCTGGCCGAGCAGCACCGCGTCACCCATCTGACGACCGTCCCCAGCCTGTACCGGGTGCTCCTGGACGACCTCGCGGGCGCCGCCGGCTCGCTCCACGCCGTCACCGTCGCGGGCGAGGCCACCACGGCCGACCTGGTGCGGCGTCACCACGAGCGGCTGCCCGGCGTCCGGCTCATCAACGAGTACGGCCCGACCGAGAGCTCGGTGGGCGCCACCGCCTTCGACCATGGCACGGACGCGGGCCCCGGCCTGCCGATCGGCCACGTCATCGGCAACACCGTCGCCACCGTGACCGGCGCCGACGGCCGCGCCCTGCCGGTCGGCTTCGTCGGGGAGCTGAGGCTGGCGGGCCACGGCCTGGCCGACGGATACCGCAACCGTCCGGAGATGACCGCCGAGGCGTTCGTCGCCGACGCCGAGGTGCCCGGCGGACGCAGCTATCGCACCGGCGACCTGGTCTGGTGGCGGCCGGACGGCATGCTTGAGTTCGCCGGGCGGGCCGACGACCAGGTGAAGATCCGTGGCCACCGGGTGGAGCCGGGCGAGGTGCAGAGCGTGCTGGCGCTGCTGCCGGGGGTCTCGCAGGCGGCGGTCGCCGTGGTGCCGGGCCCCGACGGCGCCCCGTCGCTCGCGGCTTGGCTGACCGTCCGGGACACCACGGTGGAGGAGATCAGGGCCGGTGCCGTCGCCGCGCTGCCGCCCGCGATGGTGCCCAGCTCCCTCACCCTGATCGACGGCCTGCCCCGGATGGTCAGCGGGAAGATCGACCGGGCAGCGCTGGTCCGGCTCGCCGGGACGGCGGTGCCCGCACAGCGGTACGCCGAGCCGGTCACCGGATCCCCGGCCGGGACACCCGGCCCGGCGGCGTCCGGCGGCGACGAGGTGACGGCGACGGTCGCGGCCATCTTCGAGGAGGTCCTCGCCGCCGGGCCCGTCGACCCTGACGCCGACTTCTTTGACGAGGGCGGCCACAGCCTGCTCGCCATCTCCGTCCTGGACGCCGTCGAGAAGCAGCTGGGGGTCGGTGTGGACCTCGACGACTTCTTCCGTACGCCCACGATCCGCGAGGTCACCGAGCTGGTCCGTAAAGCCGCACCGGTCCCGGAGGAGTAACCCGCTGCGGACCCGCCGGGCGCGATCAGCTTGGCGGCCTCGGCCATCGCCCGCGCGGCGATCCGCCCGGCGACCCGCATCGCCTCGATCGTCTCGGGGGTCTGCACC